>JAVBPI010000202.1:0-4409 GCA_031549705.1 Thermoguttaceae bacterium | reverse complement strand
TGTTCTTGCGGAAAATGCTCCAGATCAAATCGCGGAGCCGACGCCGGTAATCACGGTCGACTTCCCGATCCCGATGCAGAGCATTGGAAAGAGCGACCGCGCTCGCCAAGGCGGCGCTGATTCCCTCGGCGGAACTCGGACTGATCAGTCCGGCCGCCTCGCCAACGAGAAACACGGAACCGTTCCCCAGACAAATCGTCGATGTCGAATGCGGCCGCAAGATTTGTCCGGCTTCCCGCTTCGATTCCTTGCCGAGAAAGAGGCCGTGCGATTCGAGCTTCGTTTTGAAGTCGTCGAACTGCCGCCGGATTTCCGGACCGGGTGGAAATGCACCGCCGACGATCAATTGGCCTTCTTTGGGGATCGTCCAGCAGTAGAAGTCGCTGAACTGACGGTCGAAGATGCCGACATAGGAATTCCAATAATCGGTCGACGACTCGATTCGAACCTCGGACGGTTCAAACCAATCTTGCATCGCGACATATCGTTTCGGCGACGGTCGGGAAGAAGTCTCCGGAAAGAATTCACGGCGAACCATCGAAAACGCGCCGTCGGCGCCGATGAGAGTTCGGACCTGTTCCGTGTGCATGACGTCGTTCTCGACGAATCGGACCGTGTATCCGCCGCTCGGTGCGGGAATCGGTTCGGCTCCTTTGTAAACGACGGCGGAACGAAAGTCGACCGACGTGGGGAGAAGCGACCGGGTCCAATCGTCGAACGCCAGCCGATTGACGTTAACGTACTGTCGGGAGTATTTTCGAGCAATTCGGTTATCGGCGTCAAGAACGGCGACGGCGAACGGTTGGGGATCGACCAGCACTGATTTCGGGAGCGCCAAGCCGAGTCGGGCGAGCATTTTCTGGGCTTCCGGCGCGAGGATTCCACCACAGCATTTAGGCCGACCACCGTCGAGCAGCAGCACTCGAAAGCGGTCGGCCAAAAGGCGTGCAAGCGTCGCTCCCGCCGGTCCGGCGCCGACGATCCCGATATCGTACATGGGGTGTTGGTTTTGTGTGTTCGGTGTTGGCTGGGGGATCGCGGAGTTCCGGCTAAATGGATTTCAATTTTTTCGCGATTTCGGCGACGTGGTTTCCTTGGAATTTCGCAATGCCGAGCTCGTTTTCCGACGGCAGCCGACGGTGATCGCCGCCGCAGATCGTTGACGCACCGTACGGCGAACCGCCGCTGATTTCCGACAGCGTGACGAGCCGCTGTTCCGAGTAGGGGACGCCGACGACGATCATGCCGTGATGGATCAACGTGTTGTAAAAACTCGTGATCGTCGTTTCCTGACCGCCGTGCTGCGAGGCGGTCGAGATAAACACACTGCCGACCTTGCCGATGAGCGCTCCTTTCGCCCAGAGCCCCGTCGTCTGGTCGAGGAAGTTACGCATTTGGGAGCACATGTTGCCGAACCGCGTCGGCGTTCCGAAAATAATGGCGTCGGATGCCGCTAAAACGTCGTTGGTCGCCAAGGGAATGTCGGCGAATTTCGCTCTCGCCGCCGCCGCTCCGGATTTTTCGAGCGCCTCCGCCGGAACGAGCTCCGGAACCTGATAGAGCGAAACGTCGCAACCGGGAACGTCGCGGGCTCCTTCGGCAACCGCTTCGGCCATCTGGTGAACGTGTCCGTACATGCTGTAAAACACGATACTGATTTTCGTCGACATGATGAATTTCTCCGGCTTGGGGGTGAGAACGACTGGCAAATCCTGTTCCATTATATCGGAACATGGCGAAAAAGAAAGCCGTGACCCGCAATGTCAGCGGCGTGGATTCGGAAGCGCAAAGCCCCTCGCAACACAAGGAATTACGGGCGGTTGCCGATTTCGTAAAATTTCTTTTTCGCTTCCTCCGACTTGCCGAGCCCTTGGTGCTGGATGAAGTAAAGAAGCACCCGACCGTTGTTCGTGTTGATGAGCGTGTCGGTTCCGAGAGCGCCGCCGTGTCCGTAAACACCGTTGTTCGTGTTGACTCCCAACCCGTAACCGTTCGGCAGGTCGCCGGTGTGCTTCGCTTGAATTTCTTTCACGGCGGCTGCCGAAAGGATTCGCTTGCCGTTGAACTCACCGTTTCCGGCGAGCATTTGGAAGAATTTGATCAAATCGTTCGGCGTCGAGAAAATTCCGCCCCCCCCCTCGGCGAACCGACGGGGACGGTCGTTGAACGGATACGTCATGTATGGCGTTCGGCACGGTTTGAGTGTTCCCTCCTTTTTGTCGAACTGGTACGCCGTAACGAGGCGTTCCATCTGTTCGTCGTTCGGGAAAAATGTCGTGTCGTTCATGCCGAGCGGTTCGAAGAGCCGTTTGGCGAGAAAATCCTCGAACGGCATCCCGGAAGCCCGTTCGACGGCGCTGGCGGCGATGTTGATGCCGATGTTCGAATAATTGTACGCCGTTCCCGGTTGCGATTTAAGCGGCGTCATCAGGTACGTCGTCAGGGAGCGTTCCAACGAAAGAGAGTCGATTCCGTATTTCATTTGAAACGGCGTCAGGAATTCGCAGCCAGCGGTATGGCTGAGGAGCATTTCCAATGTGATCGGCTTGTTCGGCGGAACAAGAACGGTTCGTTCGGGGGTTCTCTCGGCGGCGACCTTCAGCCCCGCCATCTCCGGAATGTATTTCGTGATCGGCTCTTTGAGCGCAAGCTTTCCTTCGTCAACGAGGATCATGACGGCGGCGGCGGTGATCGGTTTCGACTGGGACGCGATCCAGAAGAACGAGTCGGCGGTCATCGGACGCTGCTTTTCGATGTCGGCGAACCCAAACGTGTCGGTTTGGAGAATTTTGTCCTTGTCGGCAATGATTGTCACGACGCCGGGAAGTTGTTTACTTTCGCAGTACGGTGAGAGAACTTCTTTGACCCCAAACGGCGTTTGCGCCGAAGCAAGGGCGCAACAGAAAACCAGCAACGCGACAAGAACGACGTTTTTCATGAAACTGTTTTCGAAAAAGGAAAATGTCGTCATCCCCGCACAGGCGGGGACCTGGACGAAAGAGGTAATTAGAAACTGTTTTTTATTAACAACGTCAAAAATCAAGCGTCATTTCGACCGCAGCGAAGCGGAGGGAGAAATCTCACCCTCGCGAACAGGGCCAAAAGTTCAACCTCTTTCGGTTCGGTGAGATTTCTCGCTCCGCTCGAAATGACGTGCTTATTAGTTTACTGTTTCTTAATCGTAGCATCCGCGACAGTCGTTTTTGTTTCGCAAAGAATTGATGCAACGACACGTCGTCGCCGAATTTACAGGTTACCGCCTGCGCGGGAATGATGGAGCATTTAGCCTTTTCGGCGCGGCGCAAACTTGACTTTATCGCAGATTTTGTAGACCTGTCCCCCTTTGATTTCGCCGGTCACGGCGGTAATCGCTTCGATCACGAATTCGTAACGAAGGTTCGGCGACGGGTTCAGTTCGACTTCGGCGTTCGACTTGGCGGGGCCGCCGCTTTTCATCACCTGCTGGAGGACCATTTTCCGTAACGCCGGAAAATTCGTGCCGATCGGTTTTTCGCCGAACGCGATGTACGAAAGGCGTCCGGAAGAGTCGGCGGCAAGCGTTACACGAATCGGTTCCGGCGGGAGATCGGACTGGTCGGTGGGAGGGGTTCCCTTCGGCGGCATCTTGATGCTGAAGTCCCCTTCCGGCGCAATGATTTTGAACGTCATGACGAAGAAAATCAACAAATTGAACACGACGTCGATCATCGGCGTCATGTTCATCTCGACTTTGCGGGGATTCGGTTTTTTCCGTTCCATGGTCTCTTATGAGGGATAGAGCGATTGAATCAAATCAGGTTCGAACGAAGTCGATACGAGCCGATCGTTATTTGTCGCTTTGCTTGGCGCGTAGTTTGAAGTTTTCAAAGGTGAGCATCTGACACAATTCAATGACGTCCTGAACTTTGGAGGTTTCGCACTTTCCATCCGCACGGACGATGACCGTTGCCGTTTTCGGCTTGACTTTGATCTCTTTAAGGAAGCGAACGTGGAACTCCAGTTTTTTTTTCAAGCCGTCGAGGTCGTTCTCGATGTTGTCATAAATAATGTTACCGCTTTTCAGTATCTGCAACATGACCAGTTGAGCGGGCGCTTCATCCGGCGGCTTGGCCAATTCGCTGGCCGGCAACTTGATCCGTTCGTTCTGGTCCGCCTCGGAAAAGTTGATGAGGACCATGAAGAACGCGATCAAGAGGAACGTCACGTCGATCATCGACGTCAGGTCGATTTCCTTCTTTTGGGCTTTCGATTTGAATTTCATAACCGTGGTTCGTGATTCGTGGTTCGTGGTTCATGAAAAAGATACCATGTGGTTCGTGATTCATGATTAGCGGCGTCTTATTTACAACAAACAACAATAACCAAACACCAAAAACATCAAAGGCCGGTACATTCACGTTTAAGCGGGC
>JAVBPI010000193.1:0-16275 GCA_031549705.1 Thermoguttaceae bacterium | reverse complement strand
GTTAGGAGTTAGGAGTTAGGAGTTAGGAGTTAGGAGTTAGGAGTTAGGAGTTAGGAGTTAGGAGTTAGGAGTTAGGAGTTAGGAGTTAGGGGGTCGTTTAGCCCGCGAACATTATTCGGGACGCTCCCCACTATAACAGGAATATCCCCTACCGCCTACGGGGTCGGGTTGATTTCCGGGGTTTCGGCGGCGAATTTTTGGGGAGCAACCTTCGAATCGGTCGATGGAAGATATGTTGTATTCTCGTTGCCCCGTTTTGCACCGCAATAATCAAATTGTGCGTCCCATGAATCCAGCGAACATCGAAACCGGCCCGTTCAATTTGCTCGCTTCGCCCACGATCAGTTTGCCGAGTGCGGAGACGATCAAGGAAATTCTGGCGCAATCGGGAACGGTACCGCCGTCCGAACCGTTGCGGCCGTGGCACCGACTTTCAACCATTCGGCGGGAGCAGGGGCTTTCGCTCACGACCATCGCCAAAAAACTGGGGGTCGAAATCGCCGAAGCGCGGCGGCAGGAACAGGAAACAACCGATCTTCCGATCAGCCAACTCTATCGTTGGCGGGAGATTTTGGAAACCTCCATCGGCGATCTCGTGATCGAGCCGGACGAAATCCCGACGAATCCGATCAAGAATCGGAGCCAGCTCGTCAAAATGATGAAGTCGGTCCAGACGATTCTCGAAACGACGAAGGAGAACGGAACGCGTATCATGGCCGAAATGCTTGCCGCCCAGTTGACGGATCTCATGCCGGAGCTGAAAAACATCACGGCCTGGCCCTCCATCGGTCAAGCGCGGGAACACCGTGATCTCGGCCAAGCGGCGTACCGACGCTTCGACAGCGCCGTCGCGAAATTCATCGAAGAATAGCTCCTCCAACGAGCCAACGAGCCGGGAACTGTGTTCCCGACTGTCTCCTCGACGTCGTTTCGGCTATACTGTTCGGTTATGGAACCGAACTCGATACTTCTTTACGAACTGCGGCAGGGCGTGCGGAACCGTTCCGTGCTTGTTGCGATCATGCTCTACCTCACCGCGATGACGGCGTTGACGGCGACGACGTACATCGGCGACATTTCAGTGGACGCCCTGTTGGATAACGGGGTTTTCAACGTCAACATTTTTTACGTCGACTTCAACGGAACACCGAACGAGCAACTCGTTGAGGCCCTGTACCTGTTGTTTTACGGCGTGACGAGTTTGGTGTTGATCGGTTTCGGGGCGGTCAAGATCGTGTTCGAACGGATGAACGGCGACCTGCTTTACACGACGACGTTGACGCCGGGCCGCATCGTCTGGGGAAAATTTCTGCTCGGCATTGTGATCAGCTTGTTGTTCGGGAGCATGACGCTACCGTTCCTGACGGTCGCCTGGCTCGGTCGGGGAATCGATATTCATGGACTTTTCATCGTCTTTCTGTTTGTTTTCGCCCTGATCCAGATGCACTATGCAAGCACTTTGGCGATGTTCGCGGGCGCCATGACGATCGGCGGCGTCCTTGCCCGGCTGCTGCCGTGGTTGATCGTCCAGATCCTGCTGTATTTTCTTGCCGTGCTGATTTTTTCGACCACCTTCGGAAGCGAGCCCGACGTGGAGATGTACGGTTTGTTGACCGCGCCCGTTGTTCTCTGTTCGGTTGCGTATCTTTTGGCGACGGCGCAGTTTGCGCCGGAAACCGCCAATCGAATGTTCGGCGTCCGTGTCGGCTTGACGATTTTGTTCGCCGTTTTCACGACGGGAATGTTCGTCTGTTTCGTTCTCGACGGCGGTGCTCTGACCGGAGACGGCATTTCCGAATGGTTTGCGCTTCTCTTTGTTTATCCGTTCTTTGCGTTGTGGATGTTGGTTCCGTACCTGTTTTTGATTTTCATCTGCGAACGGCCGGAGTGCTCGAACCGGCAGCGGCAACGAATCCCGAAATCATGGATCGGACGGTTGATCGTTTTCCCGTTTTACAGCGGCGTCGCCAACGCCATGGTCTGGTCGACCGGCATGGTCATGTCCGGGATGCTCTTTTTGATCGCCGCGGATTACTGGACCCAAGGGGCGATTTCTCGTGCGCCGCATTACGACCCGTTTTACGGATTGCATACGTTCGCGCTGCTCTTCTTCGATTATTGCGCAACGTCGCTGCTGTTCTGCAGATTGGTGTTGCGAAAACGTCTATCCCGACGCTGGTACTGGGTTCCCGTCTGCGTGTTGATCGGCGCGATCGTTTCCGTGTCGTTCGTCAGCTTGTGGTTCGATGCGTTTCAGATCCAACTGTGGAAATTTTTCGCGACGTATCCGCTGCTGCCGTATCCGTGGCCGACCAACGACGCCGACGTGGCGTATCGTCAATACCTGTTCGGCGAAGCCTGGCTTGCCGTGTTGGCGGTCGTCGGCATGCCGTGGATCGTTTTGTCGTTTCAAAAATTCAAGCGTACCGTCATTCCCCCTGAACCATCAACACCCTGTCTGCCATGAACACCCGCATGCGTTTTCGTTCGATTTTTGTTTTCGCCGTCCTGCTCTGTGTCGGCGTTTTTTCGTACGGCGACGTCGTTCTGCCGTCGATCTTTTCCGACGACATGGTCCTGCAACGCGGCCTGCCGGTTCCCGTTTTCGGTTCCGCCGAACCGGGAGAAAACGTTACGGTATCCTTTGCGGATCGCCGTGCCTCGGCAATCGCCGATGCCGACGGACGATGGATCGTCCGCCTCCCGGTCATGGAAGCCGAGTCGACGGGAAAGCCGCTGACGGTCAAGGGAAAGAATACGGTCGAATTTCGTAATGTCGTCGTCGGGGAGGTCTGGTTCTGCTCCGGGCAGTCGAATATGGAGTTTACCGTGCGGGAATGCAACACCGGCGAAGGGGCCGCGGCAAACGAGCCGTCGATCCGGTACATTCGGGTCCGCCGCGCCGAGTCCCCGGAACCGGCCGACGACATTTCGACCGATTCGAACGGTTGGGTGACGTGCCAGGAAAAACGCGCCGAACGGGTCAGCGCGACCGCCTTTTTCTTTGCCAAACGTCTCCAAAAGGAGCTCGACGTTCCGATCGGCTTGATCGATTCCGCTTGGGGCGCTTCGAACATCGACTCGTGGATTCCCCCGAACGGTCAAGCGGTCGTTCCCGAACTGAAGGATCGTTACGAGCAGCAAATCAGGAGTATCGAGCGTTATCGTCACGATATGCCGGCGTATGTCGCCGCCTTGAAGGATTGGATTCCCCGCGCGGAGAAGTCCCTTGGGGAAGGCAAGATCGTCCCGTCCGCTCCGGTTCCTCCGGCGAGTTACGTTTATTACGGCGCCAAATTCAACGGGATGGTCGCCCCGTCGATTCCGTACGGAATTCGCGGCTTGATCTGGTATCAAGGGGAAGCGAACGCCGGGGACGGCCAAAAATATTTTTTCAAACAAAAAGCCCTGGTCGACGGCTGGAGGACCGCTTGGAATCAGCCGGGTGAATTTCACGACTTTCCGTTCTATTTCGTCCAGTTGGCCAACTACAAGGATGCGACCGACAATCCCGTTCAAGGAGACGACTGGAACCGCATCCGCGACGGCCAAACGGAGACGCTTCAACTGAAAAACGCCGGCATGGCGGTTGCGATCGATATCGGCGAAGGAAAGGACATCCACCCGAAAAACAAGTTCGACGTCGGCGAGCGGCTTGCCGCATGGGCTCTTGCCAAGGATTACGGACGAAAAGAGCTCGTTCATTTCGGACCGCTTTTTCGGACGATAACCGTTGAAGGAGATAAGGCGAGAATCGTTTTCGATCACGTCGGCGGCGGTTTGATCGTCGGCAAAAAAACGGGAAGGGAACCGGTTGTCGTCGACCCCCAGGGGAAATTGAAGCGATTTTCCGTTGCCGGTGAAGACAAGGTTTGGCATTGGGCCGACGCCGTCATCGACGGAAACGACGTGCTCGTTTCTTCCGGGAAGGTCGCCAAGCCGATCGCCGTTCGTTATGCCTGGTCGAGCAACCCCGAAGGCTGTAATCTGTACAACAAAGAAGGCTTCCCCGCCTGTCCCTTCCGGACCGACAACTGGTATCCGTGAACAACGAACCGTTTTAAGAAAGATGTTGTTGCGCAAATGTCGGTTTTGCACTTTCTTTCGGTACGGGTTCGTTCTCTGGTCTCATCGTTTTACTCGGCTTGCTCGATCAACGCCGCGATGCGACGTCGTCGCTCATAGAGCGGCTTCGGATCCTTCGTGAAGTCGGTCAGGCTTGATGTGATATCGGCGGGGAGGATCAACAGCGTGTCGATCTTCTCTTCGAGTTTCGGACGCTTCGTTTTGAGATCTTGTAACAAGAGGAGCATCTCGTAGTCTTCGATTCCTTCACGAATCATCTCCCAGCGGATCGACGAGACCGGCGATTTCAGGATCGGTTTGCCGTCGTTGCGGCCCGGCGTCGCGGCGTCGAGGGGCGGGTAAACGAATCGACCGTCGCCGTTTCCCCAATACCGTTTCGATCCCGGCGGACCGCCGGCGACGTATCCCATCGGATCGTCGTACGGATTTTGTGCCTCGTTCGGAAACGCCGTCGCGCTCGTCCAATACGTCGACTCCCAGACAAGCGAACCGACGATTTTCCGTTGGAAAGCCTGCCAATACCAGACTCGCAACTCCGTTCCCGGGTGATCGATAAAAAGCGTACAAAAAGGCTCCTTCGGTCCGGTACAGACATACCACCAGAACCGTTCGCCGAGTGCTTGACGTTTTTTCGCGTCGTCGTCGTTGAAACAGTACGAAACCGGGCACCAAACGTCGATGCTCGTGTTCGCTTTTTTCATGGCGTCGATGAACGGCGTGTTCGGTTCTTCGGTGATCATCCTTGCCAGGGCGGGGGCGTACTTTTTGAGCTTCGCCGTATATTCCGCGACGAAATCGTAATCCTTCGGTTCCGGTTCGTCGAACCAATAAACGTACGCCATGGAAAGCCAGCCTTTTTCCGTGAGATGGGCTTCGAGCTTTTTGACGTAATCGGAGAACATCGCCTCGTATTCCGGGGCTCCGGCGACGAACTCGCCGATCTTGCCGGGATGTCTTTCCTCAAAGGTTCCCCAACCCATCCCTTCGATGCGCAAATTGAAATTCGTGATATGATGCTCACGGATGCGGCGTTCCATTTCCTTGTCGAAAGCCGTGAAATCAAGCGTCGCCGACGGCGGATCCGACTTCGGATTCCATGATACACGAATCGGGTCAAGGGGGGTCGGATTGTAGACGCTGACACGGTGATCGGCGAAATTCCTCCAATAAAGTTCAAGGACGGCCCGCTTTTCTTCCGCGGTTTTGCAATTGTGGTAGCGGAAAATATTGCCGGGACTCAAACCGAACGCCGTTTCGTGGCGGTTTCGTTCCGGTAACGAAAAGTTCCAAACGTGAACGGTGAATGGGACTTCGCTCTCGTCGCCGTTGCGGCGGAGCTTGAGCGTTCCGTGGTAATCCCCCGGCTTGGCGTCTTTCGGTACATAAACGGTAACCCAAAGCGGCTGGTTGCGCCCGACGGCGACTTTCAGCGGCGATTCCAGCGGCGGCAACGCGTCCGGCCAATCGCCGACCAACCCGGTGCGATCCGTCGGGCGGTTCACGAAATGATAATAAGCGTAACGAACCTGAATGTTTTCGGTGGAAATCGTCGCATCGCCGTCTCCTTGCAGATTGCCGTCCAGTGAGAGCGACAGCTCGTCGAGCCCCGTTTTGCCGCCGTTGACGACGAGTTGGAACGACTCGAAATCGTTTCGTGCCGCTTCGATGCGGATCGGCTTCTTCTCGGATTTCGGCGGCGCCGGCAACGTCGGCGAGACTTTCCAATCGGGTTCGGCCCACCAGAGCGTTTCGGAAATCGCGTAACCGAACCGCGCGTCCCGATAGTAATTGAACGGAAACGTGTATTCCAACGTCCGGCCGGGCATCGCGATTTTCGTGGTCGAAAGCGACGACTTCGGTTTGATTTCGAAGGCGGTGGAGTTCGCCGGAAGTTTCCTCGCCTGGGCGTCGAACGGTCCGAGGAAGGAATGTGGGTTGAGCCGATTCGGCGGATTGACGAACATCGGCGTGACGGCGACGTCGGATTCGTTCCGGTGTTCGACGTAAAGATTCAGCGATTCGTCGAAGAAAAGCGGGGTCACGGAATAATCGTTCGGAAATGGTGTGTCGTTCGCCGTCGCGTCGGCGTAAACGGTTTCGCCGATCCCTTTGAATCCCCGCTCCTTTTCGAGCTTCGCCTCGAAACCTACCGTGTCGACCTGGAAAGCCGCCCCTTTGTCGGCACGAATTCGTACAAAAACGAACTCCGCGGGGAAGTACTTGTCCGGAATGTCGACAGACAGCGATGAAACGTTGTCGAGCCGGCCGATTTCCGTCCATTCCGTCGGGAGAGCGTGATCGTTGATGGCGCGAACTTCGACGATGCACGCTCCTTTGACGTGATAGTTCACACCGACATCGACTTTCCCGGAAAGGAACGGAATCGGTTTCGGCAGATCGGAATCAACGGTCGGTTTGTCGTCGAGACGTTTCGGCTTCAAGCAGAACCGGTAGATGATTTCGTTTTCGTCACCGAAAGTAAAACGGTTCGAATTGAAGCCCGCCGTCTGCAGGGCGAGCGTTCGGTGGTCGTTGCTCCCTTCGCCGTCGTACCAGCCGTTGAAGATGTAAACGTCGTCCGTGACCGACTCGCCGTTGCCGAGACGGAGCCAATCGTTCGTGTCCGACGTCGAGCGGATCCCCCTCGGAATCGGTTCGACCGGGACGGTTTCGATGTTACGAAAACGATACGTTTGCATCGACTCCCACTGGCCGACGCGGAGGCGGCTCGCTTCCCGGTTTTTGGGCACGCGGAAAGCGTACGAGAATTTCTTCCACTCTTTCGTGATGTCCGGCCGGTCCCGGCTGAAGCCTTCCGGGCCGCACGGGGCGCAGCCGCCCCCCCCCGTGGGAGAGGACGCTTCCATCTTGAAACGATAAGTCTTGCCCGGTTCGAGTCGGACCTGCGGGCCGATCCAGGCGTTGCTCCCCGATCCGGTTCCGACGACTTCGAGCGAGCCGTCGGGTAGTCGTGAACCGTTGCCGCCGTTGAGCGTCCAGTCGGCGGCGTCTATTGTTGTTGCGAAAATAAGAACGAACGTCGTGAGGAGTGTTTTCATGGCGATTTGTCCGGCGACTGCGTTTCGTCCCCGGCTCATGATGGGGTTACACATGATCGGACGATTTTCGTCCCCATTTGACGATGATTTCCGCGAGGCGTTTGCCGTCGATCGGTTTTGAAATGAAATCGTTCATTCCGGCGGCGAGGCATTGTTCCCGGTTGCCGCCGATCACGTTGGCGGTCATCGCGATCACCGGGATCGTCGTGTCGAGAACGCCGGACTCCTTTTCACGGAGCCGCTCCGTGCATTCGAAGCCGTCCATTTCGGGCATTTGGCAATCCATCAGGACGAGATCGTACACGTTTTTTCGCAACAATTCAAGGGCGACGCGGCCGTTCTCGGCGACGTCGACCGAATGTCCGAACGAGTTGAGGAATGTCTTGGCGACCATCACGTTGATCTTGACGTCTTCGACCAGGAGAATTCGTTGCGGTCCGATTTTCGGGATTCCTTCTTCCTCCGGATAAGCGGACGGAATATGGACCTTTTGCACCTTGAAAAAGTCGACGAGGATATTGAGTAACGATTTCGCGCGGATCGGACGGGACAACACGCCGACCATGTGAGGAATTTCCTTGAGATTCGGCGTGACGAGATCGCCCAACGGATAAACCGCGATGAACGAAACGCCACTCCCTTCCGGCATGGCGGCGAGTTTTTTCGAAAATTCCGTTGCGTCGAATTCGGGGAAATCGGATTGGAAGAACACCAAATCGACCGGTGTTCCTGCAGCGACGTTATCGCGGATCGTCTTCAGGAGCCCCGTCGGGTTTTCCGCTTCAAGGGTTTCGATTTCCCAACCGGCGAACAGTTTGGCCGCCGCCTTGCGGGTCGCGGCGTGGAAGTCGAAGAAGAGGACCCGCCTCCCTTCGCCGAAACGGTGAATGAACATTGGAATCGCCGAATCGTCCATGATCGGCTCTAGCGGAATCGTGAACCAAAATGTGCTCCCCCGGTTCACTTCGCTGTTGACGCCGATTTCGCCGTGCATCATGTCGACAAGCCGCTTGCTGATCGTCAAGCCGAGTCCGGTGCCGCCGAAGCGGCGTGTCGTCGTTTCGTCCGCCTGGACGAACGCATCGAAAAGACTCGCCGTTTTTTCCGGGGGAATCCCGATGCCGGTGTCTTCGACCTCGAAACGGATCCATTCTTTTCCGTCGCGAAATCCTGTGGAGGCGGCCCGAACGGTAATCTCACCGTCGGCCGTGAATTTCGTTGCATTGCCGACCAAATTGAGCAGGATTTGCCGGATCCGCATGCCGTCGGCCCAATAGCGCTGGGTGATTTCCGGCTCGACCAGGATCGTGAACCGCACGCCGTTGGCGTGGATTTTCAAGGCGATCGCCTCGCCGACTTCGCCGACCAACGCGCGAATATCGACCTTGGTGATTTCGAGGGTCAGCTTTCCGGCTTCGATCTTCGAGAAGTCGAGCACCTCGTTGATCACGGTGAGGAGCGATTCGGCACTTTGGCGGATCGCGTCGATGTATTGCTGCTGTACAATCGTCAGCGGCGGGGTATGCATCAAGATTTCGGTCAGCCCGATCACGCCGTTCATCGGCGTGCGGATTTCGTGGCTCATGTTCGCCAGGAAATCGCTCTTCGCCTTGTTGGCGTTTTCGGCGGTTTCTTTGGCGGCGGCCAGCACTTTCGTCTTGCGACGTTCCGAACCGAAAAACATCAGGATCGGAATCGCGAACAACACCAAGTCCATGATCCCGACGTAGCTCAGGGTTCGAAAATAATCGGACGCCCCTTCTTCCGCCTCCGCTCGGGGCGAAAGGAGCAGGACATACCAGTCCATGTGCTGCACCGGAACCTGCGCAAAGCCGACGAATGTTTCGACGCCGTCGATTTTTATCTGGAAGGCTCCCCGCTTCTTGTCGGCGATCAGTCGGTTGACTTCCTTGAAGTCCGGACCGAGATCGGCGAGCTTGCGTTTCGGATCGTATTCCAGCCCCGGATGATAAACGACCGTTCCGGCGTTGTCGGTCAGGATTGATGTTCCCTGCTTTCCGACGATCGAGCGCTCCATGATCCGGTCGATGGTCGCCAGAAACAGGTCGATGCCGACGAATCCCGTCGTCGTGACACGATCGGCCCCGTCCCGAATCTTCATTTTTTTGATGATGCTGACGCACGCCGACTTCTGCTGAATGTCGATGTAGGTGTTCGAAAACGAAACGTCATCCGTTTTGTTGGCGTCTTTGTACCAAGGACGTTCCAAGGTCTGCCAAGGGTTGCTCGCCGTGTTTTCGTCGATAATTTCACCGGCGCGGAAGAAAAAGTTTCCTTCGACGCTTGCCAACCAGGCGACCGGTCCGGGAACTTTTTTCATCGCCGTTTTGACGGTTCCCACGAGCTCAAGCTCGCTTTTCCGGTCGATTTCAAGATACATGGCGTCGGCGGTGTTGAACAACGCCTCGACGGTCGCCCGCTCCGGACAAGTCGCGGCGAGCCGGGAGTTCTGCGCGGCGGCGAGATAATCCCGCACCACCTTGAATTGTTCGAGAAAGAGGACCGTATGGATTTTTCCGGCGAAGAAATGGGAGATCGACTCCGCCGTGACCTGACTTTTATACCGCAGTTCGTTGAGCGACTGCTGGCGTAATTTGTCGTTGACGTGATAAAGAACCGTGGCGTTGACGATTAAAAAGAGAAGAACGACCAGCGGAAGGAAAAGATACCCTTTCGATGATGTCGTGCGCTCCTGCTCGGCAATGGACGGCGGCTCCTCGGTTCGCATCGGCTTCGGTTTTCAAGGAAAGGGAAAACATTGGGGGCAAGGCACCCATCATTTTAGCTTATTTTGACAGGAAAACAAGAAAAATAGATGTCGGGAACGCAGGTCCCGGCTCGTCGGGGGGGATCTTATTGCAAAAACGGATTGCTCCGTCGCTCCAGACCGACCGTTGTTTTCGGACCGTGTCCGGAGTAAATGATCGTGCTGTCGGGAAGCGACAGAATCTTCTCCCGAATCGAATCGACCAACAGCAGCGAATTACCGTCCGGAAAATCGCTCCGGCCGATGCTTTGGCTGAAAATCACATCTCCGGCGAAGAGAATCGGCGTCGTGTCCGTTTGGATCAGAAAAACAACGTGTCCGGCGCTGTGTCCGGGAACATGCATCGCCGTCATCGGAATTCCCACGACCTCGAATTTTTCTTCGTCCTGGAGTTTGACATCGGCGGGGGGGGAAACGATGGGAAGTCCAAACGGAGCCGACAGATTTTTGGCGGGATCAATCAACTTTTCCGCATCTTTTTCCCCGACGTAGATTTTACAGTCGGGCCAATTTCTCTGAATATCCCTGTTTCCCGCAATATGGTCGACGTGTCCGTGCGTAATGAGGATTGCGGTCGGTTTGAGTCCTTTTTTCTCCATCCAATGAATAATCTTCGACGGTTCAAAGCCCGGATCGATCACCACACATTCGGACGCTCCGTCAAGATAGACAGCATAGGCGTTTTCTTCAAACGGAGTCGAGATGATGGGATGGATGAGAATTTTCGAAAAATCCATAAATTGCTCTCCTGCAAAACGTGCGGATGTGCTAAGATATTCATGTTTGTAGTGTTGTAGCAATCCTGAAAAGAAAAAGCAATCGGTTGACGGTTGAAAACATTCAGGATTCCTCCCCGTCTGGCGACTATGATAATAATGGAAGTATTGTTTAGCCCCGAACCAAAGTTTCGGCGTTCGCGGTTCTGTTCAAGGAGGATAAAGACGAGATGAAAGTGAATTTTCAACGATTTCGGAGCGGAACGGTTGCATTGTTTCTTCTCCTTTTTTTTGCCGTCGTCGGCTCGGCTCAGCAAGCGGAAATCCCCAATCCGAAAATCGGGAGCAATGTCGGGAGTAATGTCGGACAACCTGCCGTTGCCGAACATCCGTTGGTTCCGGTGATGCGTTGGGCGGAGCGGGAACGTCCGCGTGTCATGGCGATCAAGGACTACACCGCGTTGCTGACGAAGCAGGAAAACATCAACGGTGAACTCCAAGGCGCTCAAGTGATGGAAATCAAATTCCGTCAGGAACCGTTCAGCGTCTACCTGAAATTCCGTTATCCGAAAAAGATCAACGGGCAGGAAGCGATTTTCGTTCGCGGCCAGAATGACAGCAAGCTGATCGCCCACGGTGTCGGCGTCGAACGGACGTTCGGCACGCAAAAAGTCGAGCCGGACAGCTTTATTGCGATGCGGGGAAACAAGTATCCGATCACCGATATCGGTATCGTGAACCTGATCGACAAGATGCTCGAAGTCGGTCGACGGGACAGCAAATTCGGCGAATGCGAAGTCGTTTACGACGACAACGTCAAAGTCGACGACCGCCCCTGCACGATGATCGAAGTGTCGCATCCGGTTCCGCGGAAAAACTTCACGTTCCATGTCGCCCGCATTTTCGTCGACAAGGAACTGAACCTGCCGATCCGATACGAATCGTACGACTGGCCCTCCAAAGAAGGGGACGAACCGGTCCTGATTGAAGCGTACACCTACCAGAAACTGAAAGTCAACGTCGGCTTGACCGATAAGGATTTCGATTATCGCAACTCGGAATACAATTACCCGTGATTCCGAACGGCTGCCACCATGCGATGAACGCCGAACCCCGCGCAAGCGGGGTTTTTTGTTTCTTGACGATTGACGGTTTGCGACGGTTGCTTAGAATGAGGGTTGTTCTGACCATTTTGTGGGCAAAGCACCGGAACCTTCGGTTTGCGGGCTAAACGAGGGTAATTCCATGAAACATATCGAACTCGGTGTCAATATCGATCACATCGCAACGGTGCGGCAGGCTCGGCGTACCGTCGAGCCGGATCCCGTCTGGGGGGCAGCACTGGCGGAGCTCGGCGGAGCGGACGGCATTACGGTTCATCTTCGGGAAGATCGGCGGCACATCAACGACCGTGACGTTGCGCTGCTCAAGGAAACCGTTCGCTGCAAACTGAATCTCGAAATGTCGTGTGTCGCCGAAATCGTCGGGATTGCCTGCCGTACCGTGCCGCATCAGGCGACGCTGGTTCCGGAAAAACGGGAGGAAATCACGACGGAAGGGGGGCTCGACGTCGCCACCGATCCGAAACGGGTCGCCGATATCGTTGCCCGATTGAGAGACCTTGGAATCGCGGTCAGCTTGTTCCTCGATCCCGATGCGGCGCAAATCGAGGCCGGCCTGAAAACCGGATGTGATGCCATTGAAATCCACACCGGCACCTATGCATTGGCGACCACGGAGAAGGACCGAAACGCCGAGTTGGCGCGAATCATCAACGCCGGAAAAACGATCACCGGCGCCGGATGCCGCCTTCATGCCGGGCACGGATTGACGTATCACAACGTGCTTCCGATTGCCGCGATTCCGAAGATGCTGGAGTTGAACATCGGTCATAGCATCGTTTCCCGGGCGCTCATGGTCGGCCTTAAGGAAGCGGTCGCGGAAATGAAACGGTTGATCACTTCGGTGGGGGAGACGAACGGAAAAGGAGAAAATTAATTTTTCCCTCCAAAAACAGTCAACAGTCTTGACTGTTTTGGTCGAACTGTGTAATATAACCATAGCTCTTGGTGGTATTCGTATTTCGGATTAACAATCCGGGGGGTCGATAACGAGCCCATTGGGATCCTGATTCCGTAAAAAGAAGCCGACGGAGTGTATAGTCGTTTTCACCGCATCGCGGCAACGAATCACACGAGTCGGACTCCAGGTTCCTCCACTTTTTCTCCGGGCCTCCAAACTCTGTTTACGAATACCCCAAGGCTATTTTTATGCGCTCCTCCGATTTGATTGAATGGTTCCGTCCTGTTCCGGCGTGCGTGGTCGCCTTTTCGGGGGGACTCGACAGCAGCGTCGTCGCCAAGGCTGCCGCTCTTGCGCTCGGAGACAAAGCCGTTGCGGTGATCGCTTCCAGTCCGACCAGTCTGCAACACGAAGTTAACGATGCCCGATCCGTTGCGGAAGCGATTCAGATCCGATTCGTCGCTTTTTCCAGCACCGAAATGGACGATCCGAGGTACGTCGCCAATGATCGGGAACGCTGTTATTACTGTAAACAGATTCGTTTCGGCGCCATTCGACGATTCGCCACGGAGCAGCGCATCGAAACCGTCGTCGACGGCTCGAACGCCGACGATTTGAACGACTTTCGACCCGGTCGGCGAGCACAACAAGAGCTTGAAATCCGAAGCCCGCTTGCCGAATTGGGGATCACCAAACCGCAGGTCCGCGAACTTGCCCGACTGTGGGAACTGCCGAACAGCGAGAAACCGGCAACGCCATGTCTCGGCACCCGATTGTCCTACGGCCTGAAAATTACGGAAGAACGATTGCGACGGGTCGAAACAGGGGAGGAATTTCTTCGGGAGTTCGGTTTCTTTCCGAATCGGGTCCGCATTCATTCCGACGATCTCGTTCGGATCGAAATCCCAGCGGGTGAGATCGCGAAATTAGTGGAACCGCTGAATCGCATTCGCATCATCGCCCACTTCCGGAAGCTCGGCTTCCGTTATGTTTGCATCGAACTGCAAGGATTCCAGTCCGGGAGCATGAACGACGAGTCAACGTGAAACCGGCTCACACCAACGGGCAGAGATCGAACCAATGGTGTCCGAACCGTTGAATCCATGCGGCGGACGACGACGGCCCCCAAGCTCCGATTTCGTAAAAATCGGGATCGCCCATTCGACCGCCGTCCCAATTCTTTTGGATCGGATCGATGATTTTCCACGCCGCTTCGACTTCGTCGCTTCGGGCAAAAAGTGAAGCATCGCCGTTCATGGCGTCGAGCAGCAGCCGTTCGTAAGAATCCGGCATCTCCCCTTGGAAGCTGTTTTTGAAATTGAAATTCAGCTCCGTCAGCCGCATTTTCATGTCGGTGTCGGGAACCTTCGTCATGAAATGAATCTGGATTCCTTCGGCGGGTTGAATTTGTATCAACAATCGGTTCCCTTCCGGTACTTGAGCCGTCGACGTCTGGAACATGCTGTGCGGCGGTTGGCGGAATTGAACGACGATCTGCGTCGTCCGGCAACTCATTCCTTTTCCGCTGCGCAAAAAGATCGGGACGCCGTTCCAACGCCAATTATCGATGAACAACCGCATTGCTCCGAACGTCGCCGTTTGGCTCTCTTTCGAGACGCCGGATTCGTCACGATAAGTCCGGTATTGGCCGCGAACCGTGTTTTTGACGACCTCCTCCGACGTCATCGGACGGATTGCCTGGAGCACCTTGACCTTTTCGTCCCGGACCGCCTTCGCTTCGAATCGGGCCGGAGGCTCCATGGTCGCAAAGGTCAGGATTTGCAGCAGATGATTCTGGAACATGTCACGCAAAATTCCCGCCGTTTCGTAGAATGCGGCCCGTCGACCGACCAGGACTTCTTCGTTCGCCGTGATCTGGATGTTGTCGATGTAGTTGCGGTTCCATATCGGTTCGAAAATCGTGTTCGCGAACCGAAGCACCAAGACGTTGTTGACCGTTTCCTTGCCGAGATAATGGTCGATCCGATAAATCTGCGATTCGTCAAACGCCCCGTGCACCGTTGCGTTGAGCGTCTTCGCGGATTCCAGATCGACGCCGAACGGCTTTTCGATCACGACCCGCCGCGTTTTTCCTTCCGATTCCGTTGCCAAGCCGGCCGCCGCCAGTTGTTGGGTTGCCTTGCCGTAAAACTGTGGCGCCGTCGAGAGATAAAAGAGCCGATGCGACTCATTTGCCCGTTCCTCCAAACGGTCCAGACGTTCCGCCAGCGTGTTGAACGATGCCGTGTCCTCAATGTCACCGGGATGATATCCGATCATCGGCGCGAAGGCGTCCCAACTCTCCTGCGTGAACGCCTTTGGAACGAATTGCTTCGTCGTTTCCGCCAATTTTTCCCGCCAGGCGGCGTCGTCCATCGGGGTCCGCGAGAACCCGACGACATGGAACGGTTTCGGCAACCGCCCTTTCAAGAACAGTTGATAAAGCGCCGGAATCAGCTTCCGACTCGTCAAGTCGCCGGAAGCGCCGAAAATGATGAGCGTGTGCATGGTTTCGTGTGTTGTGGAGAATGTTTCTTGATGAGGGGCGATTGTTTTGTTGAGAAAAGGTATTTACCGTCCCCTCTCCCTCCGGGAGAGGGTTAGGGTGAGGGGCTCTGTGGTCGAAATCAAGGAACAAGTCCAAAAAATTCAACCGTGATCATATTTTACTTCTTATCTCTTTCGTTTGTCAACGTCGAACGCCCCTCACCCTAGCCCTCTCCCGAGGGAGAGGGGAGGTCAATCAAACCGTTTCCGACAAAACCAAACCGAAAGCACCATTAGCGGATGCGGCTAAGGAACCGTCGTCGCGGTGCCGTCGAGGAGTTTTTGTAACTCTTCCGGAGATGTTTTTTCGGAGATGTCGCGGGACGCTCCGCTGCGGTATCCGACATTGCTCCTTCCGTTGGGATGAAAACTGCCGAGCCCGTCGAAGTCGTCGGGACAGCGGACGTTCGGTTGCATCGGATCCTTTTTCCAGAGCACCGCTTTTTCGAACGGAAAACGACCGTTTCCTTCGCCGAGCTTTTGCGGCTGGAAGACTTCAACGATCAACAAACGAGTCGGGGACTGTGTCCCCGGTCCCCCGATCATGGCGTAAGTCGTCTCTCCTTCCGCCAATCCGCGTGTCGGACAACGAAAATACTTCTCCGGATCTTTTCCCAAATACGGTTTGACCGCTTCCCGCCAGTCGACGTCTTCGCCGGGGAGTTTGCCGTGATCTTTTTCGTACAACAGCAGGGCAAGCGTCAGGTGTTGGATATTGTCCTTGCATTCGCAGCCTCGCCAACCTTCGTGGGCTGCCTGCACTGACGTGAAAAGCAGCGAGGCCTGTATGTCCATGATCTGGTTCGAGCGGCTCCGAACGAAAAAGAGCGGCAACGGATTCCACGACGGTTTGAGAGCATCCTCCAGCGATTTTCTGTCGACGGTCGTTTGCTTGACGAGAGCGTCGTAAATCTTGTTCGCCCTCGCCATGAAAATGTTGATGTCGACGGTCCATTGCATGAAAGCGCCGACTCCCATGTGAACGCTCGATCCGTCCGGATAACCGGCGACGTTTCCCCAATACTGATCTTGCATCGCCGCCAGACCGAAATACCGT
>JAVBPI010000034.1:0-18567 GCA_031549705.1 Thermoguttaceae bacterium | reverse complement strand
GGATCGAAAAATTAAACACTTATTCTGCTTCGGGCCGGCGTACTTTCTTGGTGTTCCGGCGTCCGCAAAAACGACTCCGAACACGCTCACCCCCCAAGAAAAAGAAGAGGGGTACCAACTCCTTTTCGACGGCAAGGAACTTTCGCCGGAAATCTGGCAGAGCGCGATCGCCGGTTACCCCGTCGAGGACGGCGTGATCATCTGCCGCAAAGGGGGAAACCTGTTGACGAAAGAAGAGTTCGGCAACTTCGTGTTCCGCTTCGAGTTCGCGTTGCCGCCGGGCGGAAACAACGGCGTCGGAATTCGCGCAACGACAACGAACAAGGACGCCGCCTACAACGGCATGGAGATCCAGATTCTCGACAACAGCGCCGAACAGTACAAAAAACTCCATCCCTACCAGTATCACGGTTCGATTTACGGGATCGTTCCGGCGAAGCGCAACGCGGAGAAGAACGACTTCCAGAAACCGATCGGCGAATGGAACGAAGAGGAAATCACCGCGAACGGCTCGAAGATCACCGTGAAATTGAACGGCGAGACCATTGTCGACGCCGACCTGGCCGATTTCAAGGACAAGCCGCTTCCGGACGGCAAGGTCCACAACGGCCTGCACGGCGAAAAGGGATTCGTCGGTTTCCTCGGACACAACGATCCGGTCAAGTTCCGGAACATCCGCATTAAAAAGATCGAAGTGAAACCGTAACAAAAATGAGCGACCTATCCCGTGACCGATCCCCTTCGACGGCGCCGACGGTGCTCGTCGAGGGAAAGCCTGTTGCGCAATTCGACGCAACGACGGCGGACGGCGGAGAGCCGACCGTTCTCGTCGAAGGACGTCCCGTCGTGCTGAAAAAATGCGCAACGATTATTTCCTCGTCGAATTCGGACGAAAAGCCGTGAACCCGCGAGCCGGGACCTACGGTCCCGACTTCTCCAGCCCCCCTCCCCATTCCATGAAACGCTTGTTTTTCCTCGCCGTTCTTTTGTTCGGTTCGTTCCTCGACGCCGCCGAAACGCTGGAGTTCTGGAAGTATCTCCGAACCGACGACGCCGTCTCGGTCAAGCAGGAATGGAAGCCGACCCGGAACGACGCGAACATCACCGGCGGCCCAATCAGGATTGCCGGACGGAAATTCAACAAAGGGCTCGGAACTCACGCTCCCGGCGAAATCGTGTTCAACCTCGACGGCAAACACAAGAATTTCCGGACGTTCGTCGGCGTCGACGACGGCGGCGGTCCATCGGGGAGCGTCGTGTTTCAAATATTCCTCGACGGCGAGAGGAAATTCGACTCCGGGATGATGCAACAAGGAGAAGCCGCGAAGGAAATCAAGCTCGATGTGAACGGCGTGAAGGAATTGAAACTCGTTTGCACGGACGCCGGGAACGGCGTGCAAGGAGACTGGGCGAATTGGGCCGACGCCGCCGTCGACGATTTTGAAACGATAACACCGAAATCTGTCCCGAAATTTTCGACCGCCGGTTTTTACGCCGTGGAAGGAAGTCCGCGCAAAGTTTGGTCGTTCAATCCCGGCTGGCGATTCTTCAAGGGAAACGTCGACGGCGCCGAGAAACCGGAGTTCGACGACTCGCAATGGGAAGCCGCGAACCTGCCGCACGGCTTGGAAATCCTCGGCTCCAACGAGAGCGGCGGCCGCAATTATCGAGGACCGGCGTGGTATCGCAAAGTGTTTGAAATTCCCGCCGAGTCGAAGGGCAAAAATTTCGTGCTTTATTTCGAAGCCGTGATGGGAAAGTCGAAAGTTTTTCTCGACGGCAAACAGGTCGCCGAACATTTTGGTGGATATCTTCCGTTCGCCGTCGATTTGACGGAGCAACTTCGAGACGGTGGCAAACATTTGGTTGCCGTGCTTGCCGATAATTCCGACGATCCGAGTTATCCGCCGGGCAAACCGCAAGGTCAACTTGACTTCACCTACCTCGGCGGAATTTATCGCGACGTTTCTTTGATCGAAACAAACCCGACGCATTTCACGCTGCCGGAACTCTCGCCCACCGTCGCCGGCGGTGGTGTGTTTGTCGGTGTCATGGACGCGCGCGACGACACGGCCGCGATTAGAATCGCTTTGGATTTCGACATGGATCGGAAATGCAAATGTCGCTTGACCATCGAAAACGCTGAAGGTCAAGAGATATTCCAGGAAATCATTTCGGAATCGCAAGCCGGTATGACGCATGCGTTCGAACTCAGGTTCATCAAGCTGGCAAACGTACGACTTTGGCATCCCGACGACCCGTATCAGCATTGGATCAAGACGGAATTGCTTGACGAAAACGGCAATGTTCTCGATTCGTTGCGAACCCGCGTCGGTTTCCGGCTCTTCGAAATGAAAGGGAACGACGGATTTTACGTCAACGGAAAACCGTTCGAGAAAAAACTGTCCGGCGTGAACCGACATCAGGATTACGCCGTCGTCGGGAACGCCGTTCCGAACAGCGGCCAATGGAGGGACGCGAAACTGTTGCGCGAAGGGGGCTGCAACGTCGTGCGGGCGGCCCATTATCCGCTCGATCCGGCGTTCATGGATGCTTGCGACGCCTTGGGACTTCTCGTAACGGTTGCGAATCCCGGTTGGCAATTTTACAACGACAAGAATCGCGAGTTCTGGAAACGCTGCGTCGCCGATACGCGGAGCATGGCACGCCGTGACAGAAATCGTCCTGCCGTGCTCCTTTGGGAAACCGCGCTGAACGAAACGGATCACCAACCGGTTTCGATGCTCGCCGAAATGCACAAAGCGTTACATGAAGAGATTCCGTTCCCCGGCGTCTTCTCCGTCGGCGACAGCGATCATGCAAGGCCCGCCGGATTCGACGTATACTATTATGCTCGCGGCGACGAACCGATCTGTTCGTTCACCCGGGAATACGGCGACGGCGGCGAGGTCGAGAACTTTATGTCCCAAAATGCATCCAGTCGTGTCAAACGGGAATGGGGGGAACACGCTCTCCTTAAGCAGGCGATGATCCGTTGCCGGGACTTGCCGGGAAATTTTCATCCGTCACGAAAACAGATCGGCTCGACGCTGTGGTGCGGGATCGACCATCAGCGGGGATACCATCCCGATCCGTTCTGGGGCGGACTGCTCGACGAATTTCGCAACCCGAAGTATTCCTATTACGTTTTCAAGTCGCAATACGATCCCGACTTCAAACTGGACGGCATCGTAACCGGTCCGATGGTATTCATCGCTCACGAACTGACGCAGATTTCGCCGCCCGACGTAACCGTACTGACGAACTGCGAGGAAGTCCGGTTGACTTGGCTCGGCAAGGAAATCGGCACGAAAAAACCGGAGGACGGTTACAAAAACATGCCGCATCCGCCGGTTGTTTTCAGGAACGCGTTCGATTTTCGTGTCATCACGTCGCAATGGAGGAATCGGACCGATGAAATCGAAATGATCGCCGAAGGACTGATCGACGGCAAAACCGTTGTCGTACAAAAAAAGAAATATGCGCAGCGAACCACGCGGATCAAATTGGAACTCGACGATTGCGGTGTCGGCGTCACGGCGGACGGCGGCGATTTCGTGCCGGTTCGCGCAACCGCGGTCGACCAACACGGAACGCCGAAAGTTCTTGCATCGGAATACGTTTCGTTTATCGTTGATGGTAACGGAGAGCTGATCGGCGGTCCGCCGCAACTGAACCCGATGAAAACGGAATTCGGCGTTGCGACCGCGTTGGTCCGCCCCACGACGAAATCCGGACCGATCCGGATCCGCGCGTTTTCGGACGGTTTGATTCCTTCCGATGCATTGATCATCCCGACGAACAAGTCGCCGTTGCCGCTGCTTTATGACGCGGAATTTGCCGCCGCATCGAAAAAACCGGCACAAGGAATCATCGTCCACGTCGGCGCAACGAAAACAGGAAACACCGACGTCGAAAATCTGCAACGGGAAGTCGACCGCCTGAAGCTCGAAGCCGTCGGCCGGGAGCAGGAACTCATGGAATTGCGCAGTGCGAAGGGAGCACGGTAACCAATATCCCGCGATGTCGTTTCTGTCCCGACAAAACGCCGGGAGAAACGGCGGATCGTTTACTCATTCGAAACGGAAAACAAATGTACGTTAAATCATTGTCGATGTCGTGGCTCTTCCCGTTCATGCTTGGAGCGATTCAAGCCGTCGCCTCCGCCGCCGAATTCGACTTGAAAACGGCGACGCTTTCCGTATCGGAAACATCGGCGGCGACGCTGAAATTCGCCGACGGAACCGTTTGGGGCTCCGAAGCGCAACCGGCAATCGCCCTGGAAGCCGATAAGAAAGTCGTCCGCTCCAACTCGGCGAAATTATTGGATGAAAACGGTGTCCGGCGTCTTCGATTCGGCTTCGAAGACGGATCGGAAGCCGTGTTCCGCATCGACACCGGCGAGGGTTTCGCCGTTTTTCGTCTCGAAAAACTCGATACGAAAACGAAGCCGGAAAAATTCCGGCCGTTCCTGTTCGTCATCCCGAACGACGCGACCTACGCCGGAGTCCTCAACGCCGCGACACACGCCGGAAAATTCGTCGGCTTGATCCTTGCCGAGATCAACATGAAACATCATCTCGGCAACGACGGCCACGGAAAAGCACTCGTTCTCGAATCGTGGGCCGAGTTCGGAATCGAACCGATTGTGTTCGGCCTCGTCGCGTGTCCCGAAACAAAGGCTTCCGAAGCGATTCCGGCGTTCGAAGTCGCCGCCGGTCTCCCTTCCCCGCGATTCGACGGCGTTTGGAACAAAATTGCGCCGCAAACGAAGCGATCCTACTTTTTCCTGACGTACTTCCACGAAAAACAGTTCGACGACGCTCTTGCGATTGCCCGACGGGGAAATTTCGAACGCATTTTGATCCTTCAGAATTCCTGGTGCAAGACGCCGGGACATTACGAGGTCAACGACAAGAATTTCAGCGGCGGTCTGCCGGGTTTGCAGGCGATCATCAAGCGGTTCAACGACGCCGGATTCAAAGTCGGCTTCCATTTGCTCGGTGCGTCGATCGATCCGCCGGACTCTTTTCTTGTACCGAAACCCGAAGACCGGCTCCTTTACGGTCCGGAAATCGAACTCGCCGAAGCCGTCGACGGGAAAACGGCCTTCCTTCCCACGCCGACCGCTCCGACGGCGTTTCCCAAAGAGGACGGCGGATACGAAGGATCGGGAACCGTTCTGCGGGTCGGAGACGAACTGATCAAGTACGAAAAGCCGTCGCTCGAATCCCCTTTCGGTTTCACGAATTGCAAGCGTGGCCACCTCGGAACGGTCGTCACTTCCCATCCGAAAGGAGAAAAGGTCCGACAACTTTATCGGGCTTACGGATACCATCAATTCGACATCGACTCGACGTTGTTCGATGAGGTTGCGACGAATCTTGCCAAAACCGTCAACGCCTGCAACGTCGAGATGCTCTACTTCGACGGCTCCGAATGGTTGCAGGGGAATCGTTCCAACGACGACCATTGGTTCTACAATCCGAAATTGCTCAAAGGGTTTTACGACAAATTGGCGAACAAAAATATTTTCATCCAGGCGAGCAGTTTCACGCCGTATTCCTGGCACATCATCGCCCGAACCGCTTCCGCCGACGGACACGGCGACCTGAAGGGATATCTCGACGAACGCTCGCCGGCATTCGGGAGTTATATGGCCCGAAACCTGCTGCCGCTGGACATCGGATGGTATTACGGTTACGATACCGACTCGACGCTCGACATGTACGAATATATCCTCGGCGCGACGATCGGGTACGATTCCTCGCTGTCGTTCCAGGTTTCCGTCGACGCCGCTCAAAAACATCCGTTTACGTTACCGATTCTCGACATGATCCGGCGTTTCGAAAAATTGCGGCTTTCCGGGCGGGTTCCCGAAGAGATGAAACAACGACTCCATATCGATCCGGCGCTCGGCGGCAAACAGGAGCCGGAAGCCCGACAACGGAAATTATCGTTGCGCCGCGAATATCGATTGCTCGGCGACGAAGGAAAAGAGGTGTTTCAACGAGTCGTCTATTCGCCGTGGTTCGACGTCGACGCAACCGGTTCGGCGACGTTTTCCGTCGAGATCCCCGAAGGTGCGAGCGTCGGCGTCCAACTTCACGTCAAAGACGGCGCCGAGGCGTTGGAGGGAGGAACATTCGAACTCGCCGGTCAAACGATCACGACTCCAACGTCCTGTGCCAAGGGTGAATACGTTTTCCTCTGGCCGGGTGAACCCGTTACGAAATACTCCCCCGGCAACGAACCTTCCCTCCACGCGCCGGGACCCGCGGTCCCGATCCTCTCGGGCAAACACGACGTCAAGTTCCACGCCGCAAAATCCTGGACCGGCAAAGCCCGTGTTCGCTTGTCGTTCCAGCCTCCGGAACGTTACGAAATTCCCTGAGGAAGGGGTCAATACTCCGAGCCGAGCGACCGGATCGGCGCCTTGCCGATGATCTGCGGCATCGCCTGTTTGACACGATATTCCCCTTCGCGCCGGACTTCGACTTTGCGGAACCGTTCTTTCGGTAACAGAATGGCGTGGATGCGAAAGCCGAACTTGTCGCCGACTTTCACCGCTTCGGCGGTTGCAATCGTCACGGATTGGCCGATTTCGACATCCAACGGCTCGTCGCACGATTTGTCGAACTGAATGACGGAGCCGACCCCCAATTCGAGAATCGACTTGATCGGTTTGCGGGCGCGGGCAAGAACCGCGGCCACCGGAACCCGAACTTTGAGGACGCTGCGGCTGTATCCCGGAAGGTCGTCCAAGGAAATCCGTTTCGATCCATCGTGTTCGTACACTTGGCCGTCATAGGAATCGTAGTCCGGCGACCCTTCGCCGATGAACGCCGGTTCCCCCCCCAGGATTTTCGGAGGCGGCGGCAACACGATGTCCGGTTCGACCGACTTGAGTAACCTGTCCGGACTGTCGAACGGCCAAGCGATGTAAGCGGGAACGGGAATCCCCTCCGCGTCCAGCAGCTCCATTTCGAGCATTCCGGCATCGAGACCGGCATTTGCTTCCTTGAGCGAATACTGAAGATCGCTGACAACCGCCGCTTTAAAATCTTCCGGAAAAAAATCTTCCGGAACGAGATTCATTCCCCATTCCTGGGCAAAGGTCGCAAGTTTGCTTTTCCCCGTGGCATCGGGATTGTCGCACCAAGCGGGAATGAGCCCCGACGAAGAGGGGATGAAAACCGCGATCCCCAGACTTCCAAAATAAAGGGCCAGCACAAGCCCTTTTCCGGCGATCTTGGACCCGAGCAACGACTGATCGAGCAGGCCGCCGACTCCCGGTTTGATCTTGATTTGATGGTCGAATGTCCTCGAAAACGCGGACGCAGCCTCATCGGCGCCGCTCTGGACGGCTTCGATAAACTTGTCGACCGCTAAGTGATTGAGTTCGGCCATCAATCCGATTTCTTCGGGAACACGAGACGATTCATCTTCAAGATCCTCTATATTATCGGCAATTATCGAAAAAACAGCCCCTGAATTGCCGAAAGTCCGCAAAACCGGTTTTTTCGGCAAAATAGGCAAAATCGACGACTCGCAAAACAGCACACCCCCTTTTCAATGGGGGGAAAAAATTCTAAAATGGCGACTTTCTATCGATAGAAATCTTCGAATGGACGATGCTCATTAAATATTATCGTCGATTCATAACAAACCGGAGTCTCCGATGTCCAAACCGCAACACGGCAAAAAGAAAGCCAACCACGGCAAACGTCCCGCCAATTCCAAGCTTCGCAAAACAAAACGACAGAAGGTCAAAACCTGAAAAGGGTTTATTGTGCTGGTGATAAAATTTGATCCGTGGTTCGACCGACTGTTGTGTCGGGTCCGCTGTTCATTTTTAATTGCCGCCACACTAACGAGTTGCAACAGGATTGTTACACCTCGTTTCAACACCGTTGCTGACGCTTGCGTTTGAGCCTGAAGGCGATTCCGAACCCCATCGGCGTCGGTGAGATTGTTTTTCGCCGTACCCAACCGTCCATGAGGAGTTTCCATGCCGAGACGAGAGATTTTTATCGATCCGTCGCTCTACGACATTACCAAACCGATCGCCACGATTGAGGACATTCGTAAGCTCAATGCGCAGCGCTACGAAATGGAGCAGCTCACGGGAGTCCTCTATGAAGACTTCGACACCAAAACAGCGGTCGGCTATCTGAAGACGTCGGAGAACGATTTCTGGGTGCGCGGACACATGCCCGAATTTCCGCTCTTGCCGGGAGTCATCATGTGCGAGGCCGCTGCGCAGTTGACCGGTTTTCTCGCCAATAAATACGACTTGATGAACGGTTCGCTGCTTGGTTTGGCGGGACTCGATGAAGTCAAGTTCCGCGGCGTCGTCCGCCCCGGAGACGTGGTCATCATCCAGATCCGAATGCTCTTCTGCAAGAAAATGTTGATCTCCGCGGAGTTCATCGAAATGGTCGACGCCAACATCGTCTGTGAAGGGATCGTCAAGGGAGTTCCGTTGCCGAAAAAGTAAGTTTACCCGGGCTCAGCACGGACACCTACGGCGTTCCGGCTAAACGGGCAACTGACAAAATTTGTTTTGGCGGCGTACCAAGTCCCCGCCGACACGGGGATGACGATACGCTTTTCTTTGAACAAACATTAATTCCTTGGCTTGGTAATGATATGCCGCGTCGTCCTGTTAGAACCATTTCCGAGGACGTCGATCTTTCATGCGTCCTGAAAGCGCCGGAAGAGCTTCCGAAGCCGTGGAATCCGACGGAGCTTTTCGGTCGGGTCGCTCCGTTGGAGCTCGAAATCGGCTCCGGCAAGGGACTCTTCATCCGCCGTGCTGCGGTGCAGTTTCCGAACCACGATTTTCTCGGCATCGAAATCGGCCTGAAATACGCAAGGTTCGCCGCCGCCGGGATCCTCAAACGGGGCTTGACGAACGCCGTCATGGTCGGCGGCGACGCCACGAAAGTTCTCGAAGAACAGGTTCCGGACGACTTCCTTGAAGCGGTGCACGTTTACTTTCCCGATCCGTGGTGGAAGCGGGCCCATCGCAAACGCCGCGTCCTCCGGGAAGAGGTGCTCCGATTGATCGAACGTCGCCTTCGGCCCGGCGGCACGCTCCATTTTTGGACCGACGTCGAGGAGTACTTTCAATCGACGCTCAAACTTCTGGCGAAATCGACGACGTTGCTTGGTCCGTTCGACGTTCCGGAACATGAAGCGGAACACGAATTCGACTATCGAACCCATTTCGAACGCCGGACCCGTCTGCACGGCGAAAACGTTTTCCGCACCGAATTCCGGAAACGGGAGTCATGATCTCAAATAAAAGCCGGAATGGAGCCGCCGCGTTTATTTTTCTGGCCGGCGCAATGGCGGTTTCTGTCGGAAAGCGCTCTTGGCGTCGTGCGTGGAATTATGTAAAATCCGCTCCCTTTGTTCTCTTGGGCGAACCTCGACGGAGTCAACGCGATGCGGAGTCTTTCGATTTTTTGCGTATTGTTTTTCGCCGCCGTTTTCTGTGCGGCTGCGGAGATGCTCATGCTCCCCGGAGCGTCGTTGAAGGAATCACAACGGGCCGTCTTTGACGAATACCGTCGGATCCTCGGCAACGACGATCCGAACGTCGATTTCTTCGATGTCGGCATGGAACAACTGACCGAAGCGGCGAAATTGCTGCGGGAATCGGACAAGCTGTTCCCGAAATCGGACAAGAAGGCGCGGGAGGACTATCTGCTTCTCTTGATCCAAACGGTGTCGCTCACGTCCTCGAAAAGCAAGGATCCGAAGGAAAAAAACGCCCTCTTGAACGAATGCATGAAATACGCCCGGCAGCTTCCCGATCCGGAATTTCGAAGCGACGTCATTAAGCAAATCCAGGAGATGCGGCGGAATCAGAATATTGATCTCGACAGAATCCAAACGGTCGAGGAGACGCTTCAGCTCAAAAATCGCGAATGGAGAAACGATCATTTAAGCAGTCTTGCTCAGCAATGGGCACGGCAAACGCCGCCGAGGTTCGACGACGCCGTGCGTGCCGCTCAAGCGATCGGCGACGAGGATGTCGGGACCCGCGAACTCTGCTTTTCGATCATTGCTGTACGGCAAGCAAGGGCGAAACTGCACGACGACGCCGAAAAAACGTACCGCTTCATTACGAAAAGCATTTTTGACAAAATCGAAACACTTGCGTCGTTCGTCGTCGCTCTTGACGAACAAGGGGAACCGGACGCCGCCCGCCAACGGATCGACGAACTATTCGTCCACGCCGACCAAGTCCGGAAAGAAGACGGCAACGCATTTGAATCACAATTTTACCGATACTGTTATTCCGCGCTCGTCCGCTTGAAAGATGCCGAGCTCGCCAAATATCTGTTCGGCAAAATGGTCGGCTTGCACGACAAACGCCGGGCGGACAACGCCAGGATTCTCGATGAATTCAAGTCGGGAAAACGAACGCAGCACCACATCGACAATCGCTGCGACCTCGAGGACGCCTTGACGTTGGCAAAAGCGGCAACCCGGCTCGGAGACCGCGACGCGGCGCAACGATATTTCACGGAAGCTCGATCCGTCGTTGCCGACATGGACGCCGAACAAGCGTCCGCTCCCTGGCAACGCCATGCCGAACTCATGGTTGCGCTGTTCGACGCCGGACGCAACGACGAAGCGGGGACCGAACTCCAATGGCTTCTTGACGGCAATTGGTTGGGCGACGCTCTTTACAATATCGTCTCTATGTTGGCCCGGCACGATCATTTCGCGGAAGCCTGCTCGGTGGCGAAGACGATTTCGAACGAAAATGAACGAACCGCCGCTTGCGACGAGATCGTGAGTCTGGTTCGCCAACGATTGAGGAACGACGACGATTGTCGTGTCAACCCATTACCGCCGAAAAAACGGTTCGACTCCCCGCAGGAAGTTCTCGCAATCGCCGACGCTTTGTCGGATACGCCGGACGGCAAGTCGTTGGAATACTATCGCGGCAAACTCCGAAAACTCGCGGATTACGCCGCCGCGCCGAAATAATTTCCATCGGGAAGTTGACCTCCGCGAAAGATTCGACTACGATGAAAAAATTCAGTCGAATCTTTCTCTTTTTCGGAGGTCGCCATGCAACAGGAGAATCGTCGCCGTTTCTTGAAGGAATCCGCCGCAACCGTTTCGGCGGGAGTCTTGGCCGCTTATACATTCACCGCTCCGACCGCCCCGGCGCAGGAATCGAAGAACGATCGGCCGCGCATCGGCGTGATCGGACTCGGCGGCATGGGACAGACCGACGCCGGATTCGCCGCCGAATACGGCGACGTCGTCGCCCTCTGCGACGTGAATACGGCGAAAATCGACGCCGCGAAAAAACGACACGCCAAAAAAATCCGGGAAGACGTTGCAACCTATCAGGACTACCGCAAGCTGCTCGACAGAAACGACATCGACGTGATCGTCCAGGCGACGACGGATCACTGGCACACGAAAATCAACATTGATGCCCTGCGATCCGGCCGCGACGTTTACGGTGAAAAACCGTTCTCGTTGACCATCGAAGAAGGAAAACTGCTGCGAAAAGTCGTCAAGGATTCCGGTCGGGTCTTCCAACTCGGCACGCAACAACGCAGCGCAAAGCAATTTTTCGACGGCGGCAAGCATCCCCGTCCGTTCCAGGAAGCGGTCGAGTTGGTTCGCAACGGCCGGGTCGGCAAACTGAAACAGGTGTGGGTCGCGATTCCGTTTCTCAGCATGAAAGGGGGCCCGTTCCCCCAGGAAGAAGTTCCGGAAGGGCTGGATTGGGACATGTTCTGTGGACAGTCGCCGCTCCGATCGTTCACGCCGAGACGCTACAGTCCGTTCCGCGGATGGTTCGACTACTGCGGCAGCATGGCCGCCGATTGGGGGAACCATCATTACGACATCGCGCAATGGGGAATGGATACGGAAAACACCGGTCCGATTTCCATTGAGGGACGCGGCATTTTCCCGAACGAGGGGAAGCCGGATTGTTATGACGTGCCGGACCGCTTCTTCGCCCGATTGATGTACGCCAACGGCATCGAAGTGCTCTTCTTCACCTCGATGGCTGCCCGTTACAATTACGGTTGGCCGACGGAACCGCACACCGAACTGCCGAAGGAACAATTCGACTGGATGTTCGGCAAAGACGTGCCGGACGAAGTGAAAACGTGCGACCGGAACGGCGTGATGTTCATCGGCGACAAGGGGCGCATTTTCGTGAACCGGGCGAATGTGTACGGAAAAGCGGCGGAAGAACTCGCGGAAAACCCGCTCCCCGTCGACGCCTGGCGTGTCCGACCGAGCGAGGTTCACATGAAAAATTTCTTCGATTGCGTGAAGTCGCGTGAAACCCCCGTCGCTCCGGCGGAGATCGGGCACCGCAGCCTGACGCCGTGCCAACTCACCGTGATCTCGATCCGACTCGGCGGCCGCAAGCTCCAATGGGATCCCGGGAAAGAGGAAATCACGAACGACGCCGAAGCGAAAGCGATGCAGGCCCGTGAACAACGCAAACCGTACGAAATTTCGTGAATCCCCCCATTCAGCCCGCAAACCGCAGGTTCCGGTGAAAAAGCGATGACCTATTCCCCCGAAGCGAACAACGCGGCGGCTCTTTATGTCGGACCGCCGAAAGTGTACAATTGTGCCCAAGCGGTCGCCGAAGCGTTCGAACGGAACGATCTCCTCGAACCGTTGAAGGCGTGCGGCGGCGGCCGCGCGAACGGCGGTCTCTGCGGAGCGCTGCACGCCGCGCTGCTTCTCGTACCGGAAGACAAGCGTGATACGGTAAAAGAACAATTCCGTAACGCGGCGGGTGAAATCCTTTGCCGACCGATCCGTCAAGAGGGGAAAACGCCCTGTGCCGAATGTGTTCGCATCGCCGCCGATATTGTCGCGAAAATGGGGCGTTAACCACGAGCCGGGACCTGCGTTCCCGGAGAACAGGGTTGTCTCAACACTCCGGGACCGCAGGTCCCGGCTCGTAAGTTGCTGTTTTCACAAGCACAACACGCATCATGACCTGGGAACAAGTTTATAATCCGATGGAGAACCTGGCGCTTTCCGGCGCCGAAGCGGCGTTTCCATTGGCCGCCCTCTTTTACATGCTCCTGATTCGACGGACGCCGGGACATTTCGCGATGCCGATCGCCCTGCTCTGCACGTTCCTGATCGCGATTTCCGTCTACCGAATGCCGGTCGGCGCGGCGGTCGGCGCCGTCGGTGCCGGAGCGATTTTCGGACTCTTTCCGATCTTCTGGATGATCCTCGCGGCGATTTTTCTGTATAATTTATCGGTCGAAACCGGACAGTTCGAAATCGTCAAGTCGTCCATCGCCCGGCTGACGGAAGACGCCCGATTGCAGGTCCTTTTGATCGCGTTCGCTTTCGGCGCCTTCCTCGAAGGGGCTGCCGGATTCGGAGCTCCCGTGGCGATCACCGCCGGCATGCTCGTCGGTCTTGGTTTTCGTCCATTATATGCCGCCGGGCTCTGCTTGATCGCGAACACGGCTCCCGTGGCGTTCGGCTCAATCGGGATTCCGATCTTCGTTGCCGGCCAGGTCAGCGGGCTCGACCGATTCCTGATCGGTTCGATGGTCGGACGGCAACTGCCGTTTCTCTCGATTCTCGTACCGTTTTGGATCGTCTGCCTGATGGTCGGTTGGAAAAAAACATGGGAAGTCTTCCCCGCTTGTTTGACGGTCGGCGGCGTCTTCGCGGTGACCCAATGGGCGACGTCCAACTATCTCGGGCCGGAGCTCCCCGATATCCTGTCATCGTTGGCGTCGATCGTCGCGCTGGTCCTCCTGCTCACCGTGTGGAAGCCGAAAACCGTTTGGAGGGTGAACGGCGAAAACGGCGACGAAAACAATTCCGAAACGGAAACGACGCCGACCGAAGAACCCGTTACGCCAATAGCCGTCAAGCCGATTCCGTTCCCGACGTTGATGAAGGCGTGGTCGCCGTTCCTCATCATGACGCTCCTGATCCTCATCTGGGGGATCAAGCCGATCAACGTGTTTTTCGACCAGGCGACGATTCATTTGCCGCTCCCGGGACTTCACCAAGCCGCCATCAAGGTCGCTCCGGTCGCCGTCGAGCCGACGCCGATGGATTGCATCGTTCGGATCAACTGGTTGAACACCCCCGGTACGGCGATTTTCATCGCGGCGTTTCTCTCCGCGCTCTTCCTCGGCGTCAGCTTCGGACGCTCCCTGAATCTTCTCGGGCGGACGTTGCATCAATTGCTCAAACCGATGGTCAGCGTTGCATCGATCTTGGGCTTGGCGTATGTGATGAACTACTCCGGGATGTCGTCGACGTTCGGCCTGCTCCTGACGGGGACAGGAGGCGCGTTTCCGTTCTTCTCGCCGCTGCTCGGTTGGGTCGGCGTCTTTTTGACCGGTTCCGACACGTCGGCGAACGCGCTGTTCGGACATTTGCAAACGGTGACGTCGCATCAGGTCGGCATGGATCCGGTGTTGGCGGTTGCGGCCAATACGTCCGGCGGCGTGACGGGAAAGATGATTTCGCCGCTCAGCCTTGCCGTGGCGACCGCCGCGACCGGATTGATCGGCAAAGAGGGAACCCTGATGCGATTCACGATCGTTCACTCGATCATTTTCGCCGTCCTGATCGGTTTGCTGACGCTACTCCAATCGTCCGTCCTTTCGTGGATGGTTCCGTGAGGAAAATGGTGGTAGCCGGAAGCGAAGGGTACTCCCGCAGCGCCCGGTTTGTTGGGCTCTTTCGGTAGAAAAACCGGGCGCTGTGCCGGACTACCGGCTACCATATATCGACAATTTCTGCTCTTGCATCGAACGGGGAATATCGCTATTCTCCGCGTGTTCTTAACGACGCTTCCTCGTTCGCTTTTTCTTCGCTATTCCATGCCGTTTTTCAATCATACTCCGTTCGGTTTTTCGCTTTGGAACAACGAGCCGCCGACCCGTCCGGCAGCGCCGACACGCAGCGTTCAGCAGACCGCTGTTGAGGAATCGCTCAGTCTCGAAGGCCCGCCGGACGCACTGGTCAACATCGCCGGTCGAATTTATCATTATTTCGCCGGAAGCGGATATTTCGGTCTCCAATCGGATCCCGAAGTCCTCGCCGCGACCTGTGAAGCGGTGCTCCGTTACGGCGTCGGAACCGCGACGACCCGGGCAGCGTTCACCTCACCGCCGGTCTTCGAAGTCGAACGCCGCGTCGCCACCATGATCGGCGCCGAACGAACCTTTTACACGGCGTCCGGATACACCGCCAACCAGATTCTCCTTGAAGGGCTCGAAGGAACATTCGACCGCCTGTTCATCGACGAGTCGTCCCATTATTCGCTTTTCGATGCCGCCAAGCAAATTCGGGGAAACCGTTGCCGTCCGATCGTGTTCAAGCATCGGAACGTCGCCGACCTCAAGGAAAAGCTCGACACGAACCTCCAGATTCACGAACGGCCGCTGGTGTTGACGGACGGCGTCTTTTCGTTCCTCGGAACCATTGCGCCGATCGCCGATTACGTCAAGCTCCTTGCGGAATACGACGGCGCGTCGCTGTTGGTTGACGACGCTCACGGTTTCGGCGTTCTCGGCAAAACCGGACGAGGAACATTGGAACACTGCGGATTCGATCCGAGTCTCGCCAACCGCACTTTGGAAGACGCGTCGCACGGCTTGGACGACTTCATCGACAACAGCGGCAACGCCTGGATCAACGGGGAGGAAACCGCTTCCGATATTCCGGTCAACCTCTTCCACGCTTTTTCGCTGAGCAAAGCGGTCGGCGGTTGCGGCGGCGCGATTCCCGGCAGCGAGTCGTTCGTGCAACGGCTCAAGGAACGGTCGTCGGTTTTCATCGGAGCGAGTGCTCCACCGAATCCGATCGCGGCGGCGACCGCCAAGGCGCTGGCGATTCTCGTCGAAGCCCGGCTTCGGGACCAATTACGGCAAAACGTCCGATATCTCAAGGGAAAACTCCGGAAGATCGGCTTGGAAGTCGACGACACGCCGATCCCCATTGCCATCTTGACGCTCGGTTCCTCACGGAACATGCGACGGATTCAAAAACGGCTCTCGGAATGCGGCAACCTGATTTCGTATCTCCCCCGCTACGCCGGCCTCGGTTCCGAAGGGGCGCTCCGAATCGCCGTCTTTGCGACCCATACCGAGGAAATGATCGACGACCTCGTTGACACCCTCGGAAAAACGGTGTAGGCTCCACAAAAGGTAGGCAACCGACCGCCGGGCGGTTGCGTGTGGTACTCCACACCGGATGCCGCCAACCAGCGCAGAGTCCGGAATACCGGACGTTGCCGCCCGGCGGTCGGCAACCTACCTTTCAAGGCGATCGACCATTTTCATCATGTCTTTCGACACTCCCGACAACCTGAAGGCGGCGCGCCGGATCACCTGGATCGGACTGATCGCAAACGTGATCCTGGCGACGACGAAATTCCTCGCCGGGTTCTTCGGACACAGTACCGTGTTGATTACGGACGCCGTTCACAGTCTTTCCGACTTGGCGACCGACGTTGCCGTATTGGTCGGCAGCCGCTATTGGGGGCAGCCCGCCGACGCGGAGCATCCGTACGGACATCGGAAAATCGAGACGCTCGTCACGCTGTTCATCGGAATCGCGCTGGCGCTGCTCAGTTTCGAACTGATTCAAACGGCGATTTTCGAGCTCTACCGCATGACGGTCGACGATAAACCGGAACCGTCGCCGACATGGTATGCACTCGTTGCGGCGTTACTGTCAATCGGCGTCAAGGAGCTTCTTTTCCGGAAAACGGCCAAAGTCGGCGTTCAGATCCGGTCGGCGGCGGTCGTCGCCAACGCCTGGCATCACCGGAGCGATGCGCTCAGTTCGATTCCCGCCGCGATTGCGGTCGGCGCTTGTCTCGCACTGGGGAACCAATATTCGTTCCTTGATCCGGTCGGAACCGTCGTCGTCGGTTGCATGATTCTGTACGACGCCTGGAAGATCATGGAGCCGACGTTCGGGACATTGCTGGACGCTTCCGCCCCGGTCGAAGAACGGAACGACATCGCCGAGCTGCTCCACTCGGTCCCGGAAATCAAAGGATTTCATCGACTTCGAACTCGCAGAATCGGTCCGACCGGCGTTGCGGTGAGCGTTCATATTCAAGTCGATCCGGCGATGAGCGTCGAGCGATCGCATCACCTGTCGCACTGCGTTCAGGATCTTCTTCTGTCGCAAGGACCGGATGTCGTCGATGTCGCGATTCACGTCGAACCGGACACCGAACCGCCGACGGCGACCGTTTGCCTGGTCGATTCGAAATAATTCGCTTACTCTTTCGCCTTCTTTCGGACCAGGCAGAGCGTTCCCGGACTGGGGGCACGGTCGATGACGTCGTAGTCGCTCTTCAACACTTCCCCGACTTGTTCGGCGGTACGGGCATTCAACGTTCTCGGAGGAATATTGTCCCATTCGACGAACACGTCGACCGTTTCGTTGCTCCGCAGGAAGTCGACAAGCCGTTCCATTTCGTCCCATCGGCTCCACTCGACGGTCGACGGCAAATCGAGCACCGACTTCGTCTTCGACGTTCCGTAATAGAGTGCATCGTAGTTATCGCTGAGGATCAACACGGATGCGCCCGGTGTTGTTTTTTCCCGTAAAAAAGCGATGTTTTGCCGTTCCGTGGCCACGGAATGGGAAAGCACTCCTTCGACCGAAGCCGGAGCGTAGCCGTTGTTGACCTCGCTCAAAAGGGTGAGATTCGTTCTCAAGGCACAAATGATCGTCGGCGTATAATCGACGCAAAACGACAAACCGATCAACAGCGTACCGAGCAGCGTGAGATAGCCGGCGCCTCCCCAGGACCACTCCCCGTGCTGGTTTTCTCGAAACAGATTTTTCCGAAGTCGGTCGAGCAACACCAATCCGAGCAGCACGACGGGGAAGGAAATCATGAACAGATTCATCGGCTGCGATCGGTTCAGGAAATAGGGGAACAGCCCGAAACCGTACAGGGAGAGGACGCAAACAACCCTCGCCAGATAAGTGTTGCGCGAACGAACGACGCAATGCAGGACGTAAAACAGGCCGACCATGTACAAAAACAACGGAATGAACGCGAGTTGCCGTTCCTGCATCGGCACGGCGTAATATCCGGCGACGGCATGGGAACGGAGGAACTGGAACATTTGAAGGTAGTCCGGCCAACGTCCGCTGTGAAGGTAAAGGTAAACGGTCATCGCCGACGTCACGCCGACACCGACCGCCGCCGCGAGAGAAAGTTGTTTGGCCGCCCCCGTGAAAAATCCGGCAAACGATTTTCGATTCAAATATTCGTCCACGACGACGGAGACGATCCAGACGATCGGAAGAATCACTCCGGTATCCAAATTCCAGAACGGCGCCAGAAAAATCAACGCCAGCAACGAATAATAACTCGCCGCCGACCGATTTTTGTAATAGTGGAGCATCAGGAACAGCGACGAAAAAACCGTCAGCGTCCGGATCGGGAACCGCATCAGATACGGCTGCTGTTCGAGCATCAAGGGGTAGGAAAGCGCCCCGTTCCAGACGTATTGAAAGATATAAACATAGAAGAAC
>JAVBPI010000122.1:0-7661 GCA_031549705.1 Thermoguttaceae bacterium | reverse complement strand
AGCCTTGTGCCAGCGTTCCATGACGGCGTCCTCGTTCCTTGTTGGGAGATGCAAACGCCGTAAATTACCACAAATCGTCCCAACAAGGCAATGTCAATTCACCTGATTTCGCTATTTTGACGTTTCCGAACAAGTCTATTGGTGTTCGCGTTCATGGCCGTAATCGAGAGAACATCGGCAACGCGAACGATATCATCAGCGGAGATCCCGAAAGCCTGGCCGATATCCGACATAATGTCGGCGGTTCGCCCCAAGTCCATTCCGGCGGCGGTCGCTGCGTCAAGAAGGACTGGCGTTGCAGCGAGAATCTGATTTGTCTTATACCCGGTCATGCCGAGAAACGACATTCCTTCGGCGGCGTTTTGGGCGGTGTACTCCGTCGTCGCGCCAAGCTCCTTGGCAAGTGCAAGGAGTTTCGAATATTCGTCACCGGTCGCTTGAGTGAGCGCCCGAACTTTCGACATTTCCTTTTCGAACCCCATGAGGATCGACATTATCTCAAACAACCGGGCTTGGGCGGCATGTTCGCCGAACTGACGAACGCGGCTCTTTCTCTCTTGCGGCTCGTGCAAAAAAGCGGCGAATCCCTTCAGGAAATCGCCGAGAATTTTCACTATTCCCCCAGAAAATCCCTCCAACTCCCGGCTTTCACAAAAATTAACGCTTGAAGCTCGCCTGAAGCCCTCTACCGACTCGCCAATCGTTGGGCGGCGTCGGAAAATTCGTCGGAATTCGGAAATTCCATTTGCTTTTCGAGCAATACGATCCTATATATCTTCAGCGTTGAAACCATTGATTCGCCTCCATTGTTTCCCCTTGAAAATTATGAGACTGGCATCCTTTCTTGTTTTTCCGGTTTGTTTTCTTCTCCTGACGGTCGAGCTTTGCGCCGCGGATGTTTGGCACGTCGACACTCGTGGCGGAGCGGCTGCGTTCTCACAACTCGGGACGGCGGCTGACGGTTCGAATGTGTGGGTACCGTCGAATCATAGTGCATTTCTGGAGACACATGATCCGAACACTCCGTTGGTGATCGTGATCCATGGAAACTGGATGTCCGCGTCTGAATCCCGTGTTTATGGCTTGAAATTCCAGCAGCTGACGCAAAACGACGGAAACCGACGGCTGCTAATTTGGAGTTGGCCCTCGGACCGACTCGACACCGGCGTTCGTCGCGATGCTCAAATCAAGAGCCAGCGGGCCGTTCTTCATTCAGCGTATCTCACGTCGTTTCTGCGATCGTTGGTACCGGAAAGCAAGGTTTCACTTGTCGGATTCAGTTTTGGGGCGAAGCTCGTCTGTTCATCGCTCCAGATGCTCGGAACCAGCGGGCATTCGTTGCGGCTCCGGGCGGTTTTGCTCGCAGCTGCCGTGGATGAAAACGCGTTGGCTCCCGGCCGGCAGTTCGGCAGAGCCCTTGCGGCGACCGAAGGGATTCTCGTTCACGTCAATTCCCGGGACAAAACGCTCAAGTACTATCCGCTGCTCAACGGTCTTTGCGGACCGGAGGCAATCGGTTATGCGGGAGTCGGAGGCGTTTCCTCCCGCAAAATCAGGAAGGTCGACGTCGGCCGCATCATCGGCAAGGAGCACGGGATCATGGAGTCGTTCGTCGGACTCGTCTCCGATCGCCGGGGATTGTCGACTTACGTTTTCTTTTTCGTACAATAATGCGGTCGGGACGTCGGCGTGGGTTGCGCCGTTGATTTACCTGATGGTGGATATTTATTGTTCACCCGGATGGGCAATCCGGAAATTCCCTGTCGATGGTCCTCTGATATCATGGCGCCACAAGACCGATAACGAACGGTTTTTTGCCGAAAACGACCAAGCCGGATTCATCCGGCATGAAGACGATATTGCAGTTCATATTTTGTGCCGGCGATTGTTGCTCCTCTTTGAGAGTGTAACGTAAAACTCCTTTTCGACTTTCCGTGTTCCAGAGAACGACGGTTTGTTTTCCCGTGTCCCTTTCTTTACCAATCGTTGCAAGGAATTTTCCGGTGGGGGACATGCAAGTGAACTGCATGGGAAAACCTTTGGGTTTGATCACGGCTTGTTCCGATCCGGTTTGGGCGTCCCAAAACACGATTTTGGTGTTGATTTCAGCGCTGACAAGCGTTTGCGAATCCGCGGAGAAGACGGTCTGGAACGCCTTGGAATGAGCTTTCTGTTCCCATTTCTTTTCCAGTGTTTTCGCGTCCCAAACGATCACGGTTCCGGTTGAGAATCCTCCGGCCAGCCAATTGCCGTCTGCGCTGTACGCAAGGGAAGAGCACTGGGAACGAGGTTCCGGTTTGGGAATCGCTCGCGTCGGATGTTTTTGTTGAACGCTGAGCGATGTTTCCTTGGCATTGGCTTCGAGGATGGCTTCTGTCACGATATTTTTTCCGTCGGAAGAAACGGCGAGGCGGCTGAGCAATTTTTCATGAGGACGGAGTTGCATCGATTTACCGCTTTTCAAATCCCAGGCAACGACATTGCCCGCGATGAAAGCGACACAGAGAACGCGACCATTGACGGAAAAACTCGCCTCGGCAATGCCGCCACCGGCAATGGTCGCGGACTGAACGATTTTTTTGTCGGCAATGTTCCATTGAAAAATTTCCGTTTCAACACCCTTGGCACCACGTTTGGTCAACGCGGAAATCAAGGTGGAGCCATCCGGTGAAACGAATGCGACTCTGCTATCGTTGTCGGGAAAATCGTCGAATGTTTTTTCGACGGTCGCCTCCGGCATCTCGGTAAGATCGGTCGTTATCGTTTCAACGGCGATGGCGTCACGAAGGACGAAAATACAAAAAAGAACGAAAAAGAGTCGGTGTTTTCCAGCCTTGGTTTGTCGCATTGTGCTTGCCTTTCATTTTAAACATTGGTCAAACGATTTTCTTGACGCCATAGGGTTCGCAATAGCAACCTTGAACGATTTTATTCGCTTCGGCGTTTTTTTTGTAACAATCGCCGGCCGGATCGCAGGTCAACCACGGTCCGAGGAGCGTCGTACATTGCAAAGGCGATTCAAAGGACAAGGGGAATCTTTCAATCGATGAAACAGATGGGTTTTCGAAAAATATCATCCCCATCTGTTCCCTCTTTTTCATCTGTTGACAGTTCCGGATTCCATGTGACGAAAGTGATAATGCCAATGGTGAGGCGGGCCGCAACCCTTTGCTTCGCCGCTCATTCGTTCTCGAACGGTGGTTCAAGATGGTTGTATTTGAGGAGAGCCGCTTGAATCTCGGCAACGGACCACCAGATATTCGCGGCCGGTTTCGGTTCGACGACGACGATCTTGAGATAGCGTTTGTTTTGCTCGGTCGGAAAGCGAACGACCGTCATTCCCTGCGTCCCTTCACCGTGAATGACGGCGTCGCCCCACTGTTCACCGTCATCTGACACGAAGACATCGTAACGCTGCGGAAAATCGCCGCCGCTTTTGCCTTGGTTCAAAACGATGGTGTTGAAGGATTGCGGCTTACTCATGTCAAGAACGATCCAGTCGTCTTTCTGCATGCCCCGGCCCGTTCCCCAGCGGGTCTCAACATCGTCGTCGAGCATCTTTTCACCGGAACCGCGCGAAGTCGTCACGGCCCAGCCGCTTCGATCGAGGTTGTTTTTGAACAACATCTTCGGTCCCCCGGAAAGATTGCCGGTGAAACCGCCGCAGACCTCGGTGTTCATCGGTCCGGCGTCGATGATCGAATGTTCGGCAACGAACCTTTTTTCCTCTCCTTCATTGATCGGCGAACGATTCGACGGAACGTTGACGGAAGAACCAACGAGACGGAATCGGCCGCTGTTGCCGGAACGCGCTTCGAGCATTCGATCGCTTCCGGCGTTGTTGAAACGGGCAAGCTGGAGAACGATTTTTCCGCCCCCCATTTCCGTTGCGTAAAAAGGGCTCCCCCAAAAATCCGCGACGAACATGTTAACTGTTCCAGAAAAGTCCGGTGATGTTTCGATATATCGGGCCGCATCGCCGCAATTTTCGACCTTTTTACGGAGCGAAACGATCTGGGAGCCGATCAAATCGAAACCGCCTTCGCCGATCCGGTTGAAATACAGGGCCTTGACCGCCGCGTCGATCCCGTGTCCCAGCGCCAAACCGGAAGGTGCTCCCGACTCGCCGCCGAAAGTCGTTCCGACATGGCAACCGAAATAAAAATTATTGAACAGTAAAAGATTGCGACAGTCCTCGAGAATGAAAAATCTCAGGTCTCGCCAATTCTGGCGGTACGGGGCCTGGTTGTCTTTGCCCGTTCTGGCGTTCGGCCAACGACCGAACTTCGATTCGTCGCCGCAAGCGTAACCGATCGTGTTGAACTGGGCGTTGCAGATCCGTGCGTTTTCCGTTCCAGCGCCGACACGAATTCCGTTCGTAAAAAGATGTCCCGAGGGATACTCGATGTAAACGTTATCGCAACGGTGCGTAAAAAGGTCGATTCCGCTGAACGTCGCACGGAATCCGACGTTGACGAGATAAGCGTCATTTCCCGCAACCCGAACGGCATAAGGATAAGTGTGCGGATTCAAAATCGCTTCTTCCCCTTCGCCATGCAAAAGCTCGTTGTAAATCTGTTCCGGATAATTGAACACGATGCCGCGAAGTCCGCTGCGTTCCTGCATCGTCAGGAGCGGCGGACCGTCCGGTTTGTCCTTGTCCGCATAAACCTCCAAAATACTTCCCGGGCCCAGCGGGACGGAACCGATGTCGGTCGCCCCTTTGAGTTCGACACCTGCGGGAAGGATCAGGTTGCCGAGAATCCGATATTTTCCCGGCGGAAGATAAACGACACCGCCGCCGTCTTTTCCGGCTCGATCCAGCACCCGCTGAAGAGGTTGGGTGTTATCGAACGAATTATCGTTCGGTTTGACGCCGTACTCCGGATCCGTGGCAACATATAAAACGGTGCGTTCCGGTTTTTGCCGGATCGTTTGCGGGTCTTTGTACGGAAAGTCGGGAATTCGAGCGAAATCGGCGAGCGGTTTGCCGTCGAAAACGCATTCATACATCGAACGATTGACGACCCCGACCTTGTTTTTGAAACGGTTTCCGGCCATGATCACACGACTTTCCGGACCGATTTTCAACTGGGGACGCTCCGTATTGATGTCCGTGTCTAGGAAGACCTGTGTTCCGCCGTTGCATTCGATGGAACCCGATTCAATGGACGATTGGGCGGCCAGCAGATGCATCGAAACATTTTCATCAACGCCGATCGCATACCGCTTGGCGTTGATGCTCCAGCGCGTGATCTGGAGCGTTCCGTCCGCGTTTTTCGGTACGTAAATTCCATGGTCGCAATCGTCGACACGGACATCGTGGAACATCGCGCCGACCGAGGCGATCGATTGTGCACACAGGGCGACACGGCAGTCGGTGAAACGCAATCGAAAGTTTTGTCCGTTCGGCGTGGCGTTTTCTTTGGTCGAGCGGACCAGGTGAAACCCGATCGCATAACCTTCGATGGCCATGTTCGACGTAAACGACCAGTCGTTGCGACGCATCACGACGCCGGTTCCGTTTTGACGAAGCCAGGACTTGAATTTCGTCTTGTCCCGGGGGGAACCGGGCAGTCCCGATCCGATCCAATAATCGGGCGCAAATCCGACCCCTTCGACGCGGCCGACTTCGGCGATGAAATCGATTTCAATTCCTCGTTTCAGTGGCGTTCCGTAGAGGCCGAACATGTTGGGAGCGCCACCGCCGTACAACAGGACGGCCCCGCTGTAGGCGTTGACGAACGTTACGTTTTGCGCGACGCAATATTCGTTCCCGTAATACTTCGGCGCCCCGAAACCGATCGTCGGCGGATAAGGGACGATGTTTTCAGGAACCTGTTTCGGATACCAAAACGCAAGGTCTTTGACCCCTGCGGCCGGTTCGAGGATGATGAGGGATTTTTCCGAAGTTTCCTCGCCGCGACCGAAATCGGAAACGATGATCGTCCCGACGATCGGTTTCCCTTTTTCCGGCTTCCTCCACTCGCCGCGAATCGTCACCCCTTTCGGAATGATGAGATTGCTTTCCAACAGATATTTCCCTTCGGGGAGGAACAGGACGCCGCCGTTACCGACGCCACCGTCTTTGGCGGGGCTCCCTTCCAGTCGTCGGAGCAACTTTCGGATGAGCGGGGCCATGTCGGTTTTGCCCGAGTTGTCGGCCCCTGCGAAGTCCATAATGTTGTACGAAATGACGAACGCATCGGCGGTCGGATATTTTGTTTCCGGTATTTCGTGTTTCGGCGGAGCCGTTTCCGGCTCTTCCAATGCCGCGACGATCGACGGGAAGAGAAGAAGGAGGGAAAGAACGAAAACGAATTTTCCGGTGCAGTGCATGAGAGTGAGAAGTCAACAGGTTGTGAGCCGAGGTCTGTGGTCGCGGAGTTTAGGGGGCGAATCAACTTTCCGGGGGCATCGCCCTCGGCTCTGAAAATGAAGGCATGGGTGTACCATTCTACCAGTACGACATTGTATCACGGAGTCGATCGTTTTTGAAGAGGTCCTGCCTGCCCGAGGATACATGCCTATCCTCGAAATCTGCGAATTTTCTGATTGGCTTATAGAAAAACTCCCAAAAACCGGCTGCAAAGAGATCGTCGTCATTCAACCTGATCACACATCGAACAAGAAAACCGACCGCCGTGATGCCAACGCCCCAACGGCATTCGGCGCATTTTTTCCGCCACTTCGATCGATGCCCAGGTTCGACAACCCGTCAACTTCCGACAATTCCTCATCACCCAACGAAAGAAAACCATCAACAAGGATCGTGGATTGTTACGAAAACACAATACCGGGACCGCTATCTTTTTCCTCTCGCATTGAATCACCGACTCGACGACCTCCCCTTGACGCCGGGCGTCCTCTTCCGGAATGCCACGCCCGAGGTAGATCGTCGTCCGCTTGCCCCGGTGCATCATGCCCACAAACCATTTTCCGCCTTTCGCTTTGTAAATACTCATTTTCGCAACCTTTCGCTAATGAAGATTCATTTCGTACTACTTTCGGTTAGATCATGTTACAAATAAAGCCGCGACACCCTAAGAGTATCGCGGCTTCCTTGCCTTGTTTCGGGTTTTGTCGCTTCGGCGATTTATCGCACATTATGGCCATCAGGCAGGGCGAGGGCGGGTAATGCCTGTGTCTCCACCGGTTCGCCATTCCCCCGCCCAGACGATCGGGGCCGACGTCTCTTGCGTCAGGATGCTCATTGCCTGACCGAACGGCACGCCGTCGAATCTGACCGTTACCGCACGCTTATCCGCCGTCGTCGACGTCGCCTTGTCTTTCGACCGCTCAAAATTGTATTCGAACGGCTTTTCCGTGCGTTGATCGGTCGACTTGCAGCCGATCAGCAACGCAACGAGGATGACGAACAAGAGCTTCGTTTCTGTACCTTTTTGCCCGAACCGAGATAAAGAATGCCCTGGCGGACGTCGACCCCCGCCACGAAATCCTTGTCGCCGTCCACGATGATATGATCGTTCTTACGCAGGATTCCTTTCGACGTGATCACGTCCTTGAACTCCTCGAACGTTTCGTAATACACGTTGTACAAGCATTTCTTTTTCACGAACTTCCAGAGCCGTTCGATCAAATTCAGGTTCGGTGAATAGCTCGGGAGGAACAGCAATCGAATGCCCAACTGATCCGCCAGC
>JAVBPI010000066.1:0-14306 GCA_031549705.1 Thermoguttaceae bacterium | reverse complement strand
CGCACACGCCTGCATCAGGGCTTCGCAGAGCACCGGATTGACCTTCCCCGGCATGATCGAGCTCCCCGGTTGCAGGTCCGGAATGATCACCTCGTAAAACCCGCAACGCGGCCCGCTACCGAGCCAACGAATGTTGTTCGCTATGTTCATCACCGTCACGGCGGCGGATTTGATGAGCGAATGAGCGGTAACAATGTCGTTGCGCTGAGCGTTGGTATTGAAACGGCTAACCGCTTCGCAGAAAGGATGCAACCCCGTTACTTCGCTGTCGTCAAGGGCGAGTTTCTCATTCAAAAAAGCAATGACTTTTTCCGCGAAATTCTGGTGCGTATTGAGCCCCGTACCGACGGCAGTACCTCCGACCGGCAAGTTTTCCAAGTACCGAAGTGAGCCGTTAACCATGCTGTAGGTATCGACCATCTGGTCCCAAAAACCATCGAACTCTTGTCCGAGAGTCATCGGGGTCGCATCAGCAAGGTGCGTTCTGCCGATTTTAATGACATGTTCCCATTGCTCCCCCTTTTCTTGAAACACTGAAGCGGCTTCGCCAACAACGTCGAGCAGTCGATCGATTTCCTGAACCAAAGCAACGAGAATTGCGGTGGGGAAGATGTCGTTGGTGCTCTGCCCCATGTTGACGTGGTCGTTGGGGTGGATGCGCGCGCGCGTTTCTTCCAAAGAGCCGGGGGTGGAGCGTAGCGCAACCCCCGGATTGGTCCGGGGATTGCGCGAGTACGCTTCATCCCCGGCTCTTTGACGGAAGTCGATTCCCAAGAGTTCGTTGGCGCGGTTGGCGATCACCTCGTTGGTGTTCATGTTGCTCGACGTGCCGCTGCCGGTTTGGTACACGTCGATCGGAAACTCGGCGTCGAACTTGCCTTCCGCGACTTCCAGGCACGCCGTTTGGAGGGCGTCGATTTCCTTCTTCGACAGCGGAAAGCGGCCCGACGACAACAGGCCGAGCTCGGCGTTCGCTTTCGCCGCCGCCCATTTGACCAAGCCGAGAGCGTGGATCAGCTCCTTGGGAATCGTGCGGCCCGAAATCGGGAAGTTTTCCACCGCCCGTTGCGTTTGGGCTCCGTAATAAGCGTTCTTCGGAAGCTGAACCGCTCCCATCGTGTCGTGTTCGGTGCGATATTCCATGATTTGACGAGTATTTTATCTCTTGTAAACGGTGAACGATGCTTTATAATAAAATCATGCGAAATCTATTCATTCTTTCCGTGATATTACTGAGTGCGGTCGTTTCCGGCTGCGCCGACCGGTCGGAAGTCAATCCGTCGACATACGGGAAAGTCGTCAGTCACCTTCCGAAGCTCGAAGACGCCGAGAAACCGTTCGTGTTTCCCCATGCCGGCGACAACGATCACCGCAACTGCGAATTTAAACCCGAGGATTATTACTAATGCGAAGAATTCCGCAACTGCTCGTCGGTTTGTTGGCCGTGCTTTTCTCCGCTTGTATTTTCGCGGACGAACCGATTACGGTCAAGACCGACCTCTCGAAAGTCGTGCAGGCTTGGCCGCTCCCGGCAACGACGACGATTCGCAAGGAACTCGCCGACTGGATGGACGCCGCCAAGCTCGGATCCGACGATCAACGGAAGGAGATCCTCTCCCGTTGGATGGAGACCGACGAAAAGATCTCCGGTGAAGTGATGTTTCTCCGCACCGTCGATTCGATGCGAGCCGCGGCGCCGGCGATCGCCGCTTACCTTGACGCTTGCGACCAATTGGCATGGAAAGAGCTCCCGTTTGGCCAGAAAGCCGAGCTGCCGACGATTCCGCTCCAAGCGCTCGTCGGTGAAGAGGGTTCGACTGCGTACCTGACCGGTTCGATGCGGTTCTACCTCGCCCAACGGCTCGTTCAGGCCCGGCTTTATGACGAAGCCCAAACAATGCTCGACCACTTGACTGCGGAAAACAGTGTCGACCCGACCGGTGTGCTGATCACCAAGGCGGTCGTTGCCAACCAACTCGGCGATCACGAGAATGGAGTTCAGGCGATCAAGACATTCAAAAAATCGGTCGACAGCGATCCACTTCTCCCAAGGCGATACACGGAACTCGCAAAGTTGCTCGAAGCCGATCTGAACAACTCGAAAAAAGATGAGGATCCGGCGAAAATCTCTCGCAAAATGGACGATGTCCGGCGGCGGCTCGGCAAAGGTCGGACCGACGACGGCACGCAGGAAGCGGAAGACGGTGTGATGAAATCGCTCGACAAGTTGATCGAGAAAATCGAAGAAAAGATGAAGCAGATGGGTGACAGCGACGGCGACCAAGGGCAGAACGCTAACAATCCCGCCAAGGATAGCCGAATCCTGAAACAAAAGGGACCCGGCAATGTCGACCGGAAGGAATTCGATGCCAAGGGTGGTTGGGGGGATCTCCCCCCGAAAGAACGGGAAGAAACGCTCCTTCGGATCGAAAAGGAGTTCCCCGCCCATTACCGGGACATCATCGAGCAATACTTCCGCGAAATGGCGAAGTGATCTCCTGTCCCCTCTTCCTCGGGAGAGGGCTAGGGTGAGGGGCGTTCGATGTTGATTTACATTGAATGTCGCACAAGACAGAAAGGGTGGACATTGTTTTTCTTGGACTTTTCCTTAAATCCAACCACAGAGCCCCTAACCCTCTCCCGGAGGGAGAGGGGACGTTAAGCGACGTTTTCACTGGCCTTTATGCCGAAAAAATCGAAAAAACTGCGGGTCGACTTTCGCAAGAACCGGACGGAGAAGACGCGGATCACGGATTGGACGCAGCAGTTCGAGGAACACGCTTTCGCCGACGAATCGGACGTTTCCGAGGAGCGGATCGGGCGGGACGAGCAATCACGGCGTCGCACGGTGATCGGCGAAGAGGTTGAAAACGCCAAGGCCGGCGGTTTTGACGTCGTTCCAGCGGTCGACAAGGCAACGATGCTTGCCGGACGGGTGCTCAAAGTTCACGGGGCAAGCAGCATCGTCGAAATGGACGACGGTCGACAATTCCGCTGCGCAACTCGTCGGATTTTAAAAACGCTGGCGACCGATCAGCGGCAGCCGGTCGTCGCCGGGGACCGTGTTCTTTTCCGGGAAGCGGAGGGCTCCGGAATCCTCGAAGGAATGATCGAACGGGTCGAACCGCGGCACGGAACGCTTTCCCGGGAAAGCAAAAAGCGGAAGCATATTCTCGTAACGAATGTCGATCAAATCCTGATCGTCGCCAGCGCGGCGGAACCGGCGTTCAAGCCGAACCTGATCGACCGGATGCTCGTCACGGCGGAACAGGCGGGAATCCGTCCGATTATCTGTATCAACAAGGTCGATTTGGTCGATCTCGCCGACCTTCAACCGACCGTCGGCGCCTATGCACAAATGGGATACAAGGTTTTGCTCCTCAGCACGAAAACCGGTCTCGGCATGGAACGGCTTCGGCGGCAATTGCAGGACCGGGAAAGCGTCGTCGTCGGCCAGAGCGGCGTCGGCAAGTCGTCGCTTTTGAACGTCTTGGATCCGACGCTCAACTTGCGCGTCGGCGAACTCGGCAACGCGCAAAAGGGAAAACACACGACGACAACGGCGGAGTTGTTCAGGCTCCCGTTCGGCGGATATGTGGTCGATACGCCGGGGATGCGCCAGTTCGTGCTCTGGGATGTCATTCCCGAGGAAGTGTTCGGATTCTTCCGGGACCTGCGTCCGTACGAAAATCTCTGCCGTTTCCCCGACTGCACGCATTCACACGAAGAAGACTGCGCGGTCAAGAACAACGTCGCCGAAGGACGCCTTGATTTACGGCGTTACGAAAGTTACCTGGTCATCCGCGAAAGCAACTGAACGATTCAGTGGCCGTCGGATTCAAGTTTTCGTTTCAGGAACATTCCCGTCGGATGCCCGTCGATTCGGGCGATTTCTTCCGGAGTTCCCGTCGCGGTAACATATCCGCCGCGAGCGCCGCCTTCCGGGCCGAGATCGATGATCCAATCCGCCGACTTCATCACGTCGAGGTTGTGTTCGATCACGATCACCGTGTTGCCGGGACCGACTAATTTTTGTAACACGTCGAGTAATTGACGAATGTCGTCCGAATGGAGCCCCGAGGTCGGTTCGTCGAGAACGTAAAGCGTCTTTCCCGTGTCGGGCTTCGCAAGTTCCGTTCCCAATTTGAGCCGCTGAATTTCACCGCCGGACAGTGTTGTTGCCGATTGCCCCAGCGAAAGATAGCCGAGACCGACATTCGTCAAGCTCGAAAGCGTTCGAAAAACCGACGGAAAGTTTTCGAAGAAAGAAGTCGCTTCGTCGATCGAAAGATCGAGAACATCGGCAATCGATTTTTCTTTGAACTTGACCTCCAGCGTCTGGCGGTTAAATCGTTTGCCGTCGCAAACGGAACACGGCGCATGCAGATCGGGAAGGAAGCCCATGTCGATCTTTTTCATGCCGAGCCCCTGGCATTCTTCGCAACGCCCTCCGGTGACATTGAAACTGAAGCGATTCGCTTTGTACCCTCGACTTTTCGCTTCCCGGGTTGTCGCAAAAACTTTTCGAATCTCATCGAAAACGCCGCAGAACGTCGCCGGATTGCTGCGGGACGATCGGCCCGGCATCGTTTGGTCGACCTCGATCATCCTGTCCAATTGATCGACACCGTGTAAATGGACGGAACCATCAACAGCGTCGATGGTTGCGGAAAGCGAATTCCGAACCGCAGGAACGACCGTTTCGTTGAGAAGCGAACTTTTTCCGCCGCCGCTGACACCCGTTACGCAAATAAAAACGCCGAGAGGAAATACAACGGACAAATTTTTCAGATTGTGTATGCTCGCCCCGTCCACACGCAACATTTTTTGGAGGTCGACAGGCCGTCGTTTTTTCGGAACGGGAATCGACTTCTCCCCTGCAAGGTACTCAAGGGTAAGTGAGAGAGGTCGATTCGGGCAGGAAGAAACTTGATCACGACTCATGTTTGCGACCACTTTACCGCCGTGAACGCCTGCGCCGGGGCCCATGTCGATAATCCAATCCGATTCTCGGACGATATCTTCGTCGTGTTCGACGACCAAGACGGTATTGCCTTGTCGTTGCAGTTCCCGCATCGCATCGATCAGTCGGCGATTGTCCCGAGGATGCAGGCCGAGCGACGGTTCGTCCAAGACGTAACAGACGCCCGTCAAACGATTTCCGAGACCGCTGCCGAGACGAACCCGCTGGTATTCACCGCCGCTGAGCGTATCCGTTGCCCGATCCAACGTCAGGTAGTCGAGGCCGATTCGATTCATGAAATCCAGCCGGGAAATCAACTGTTCGAGAATCGGTTGCGCAATGATTTGGTGATCCGACGAGAATTCGATTCTTCGAAGAAAGTCGAGCGATTCATCAAGCGGCAACGCACAGAATTCGTGGATCCGCTTCCCGCCGATCAAGACGTTTCTCGCTTCGGGACGTATTCGGCTTCCCCGACAATCGGGACACAACCGGTTCTCGACGACTCCCGTTCCTTCACAGGTCGGACACACGCCGTAGGGACTGTTGAAACTGAACATACGCGGTTCCAACTCGGCGAAACCAACATCGCAGTCGGGACAAGACAATTTCGTACTGAATGAAATGTCTTGCCAAACACTTGCCGGGATTCCGTCGGAGTCGGTTCGCCGTTCTTTTTCGTACACGATAATAACGGTTCCGTCGCCGTGATGCAACGCAAGATGCAACGACTCGGAAAGGCGAGGTCGGGCACCGTCCTTGACGACGACGCGATCGATTACGGCTTCAATTTCGTGCGGTTTTTCGGAGTCGATTTCCGGAGGCGGGTCCGCATCGAGAAGTTCGCCGTCGACACGAACACGAACGAAACCGGCCTTGGTGATTTTCCGGAAAACCTCCCGATGTTCGCCTTTTCGTCCGCGAATCACCGGAGCGAGGAGCATCAGACGCGTTCCCTCCGGAAGTCGGAGTATTTCGGCCAGGATTCGTTCGGGCGATTGACTTCGAATCGGTTTTCCACATCGGTGACAGAAGACCGTTCCCAACCGGGCATAAAGAACGCGGAGATAATCGTACGTTTCCGTGAGGGTTGCGACGGTACTTCTCGGATTATCGATTCGTCCTCGCTGATCGACGGAGACCGTCGGTTGAAGCCCGCGAATTTCATCGACGTCCGGGCGTTCCATCTGGTGCAGGAACTGCCGGGCGTTCACGGAAAGCGACTCGACGAATTGGCGTTGTCCCTCGGCGAAAATCGTATCAAAGGCAAGCGAGCTCTTCCCGCTGCCGCTCGGGCCCGTAATCACAACGAGTTTGTTGCGTGGGACGTCGAGCGAAACGTTTTTCAGGTTATGGACACGAGCTCCTTCGATGTGAATCATCCTGGAGAGAGCTTAAACAGGAAGTGAAAAATGGAGGAAAGACGAAAGAGCCGAGAGACATGCGCGTTTTCTCTCGGCTCTTTCACCTTTTTGTTATCTCATCTCGACAGTGGAGATCAGAACGCATAGACGGCACAGACGCCGCCGGAGAGCTGTTCACGCTTGCTGCCGTAATCGAAAACGTAATTGGCGGGTTTCTTCGACGGGAGCCAATCGTAACGAATTTCCGGTCGGATGCTCAGGCCCTTGACCGGCTTCCAGTCCAAACCGAACGTGATTTCGTACATGTCGCCGTCGTACATGCCGGTGAATCCGTTTTCGTACATCCACTCGGCGCGAAGGCCGGCGGCCCACCTGTCGTTGATGCGGTACGTCAGGTAATTCGCGATTCCGTAACAAATACGATGTTCAAGCGTCTCGCGGTCCTTGCAATCGCCGAGGTCCCACGCGAAGCCGTAGTCCAACTTGGAGGTCAAGTTGTAATTCATGGTCAACGTGTGGAAGAACATGTTTTGTCCACCGAAGAGGCGGGGATTGCCGGAAGCGTAATTATAGTCGCCGTAACGGTTGTAAAGGAGGTAGTACGACAGGGAGAACTTCTTCGTGGCCTGCCACAGGAAACCGCCGACGAAACCGTGGTCGTCGTATTTGTTGCTGAAACTTGAATCCGATGTCGTCGTATAGCCGGCGGAGAGCGTCAGCTTGTCGTTCACGGCGTAGTCGACGACGGCCCCCGTGTGGGAGTATGGCTCCATCATATAGGCGAGCGAATGGCTGTAGAAGAAACGAGCGGGCGCCTGCAACGCTTCGTAACCGAGCGGGGTTTCGAATTTACCGACCTTCACGGACCATTTTTTGTAACCGATTGTCGCAAAGACCTGCGGGATCGACGTGTAATAGTCGCCGTCCTGCCAACCGTAATCGAACTCCGCGTCGTTCCAGCATTGGGTAAACCAGATGTCGGTTCCGAACGCGAAATCGGTACGGAATCCCCAGTCGAAACCGCGGGATGTATCCATCTCTTTCTTGACCCCAAGCCAAACCTGGTTGACCTGGAAGTCGGTGTTCTGAACGGCACCGAGCGGAGTGCCGTTGCCGTTTTCCAGCAACGAGACTGTTCGTCCGTTGTGGTTGCTCCAGTCGGTCCGGCCAATGGTCGCACCGTTGGCGTTGGCATAGACGCCGCCTTGTACCCAGCCGTAAACGCTTATGCTGTCGAAAAGCGATTTACGTCCGCAGCCCGTTCCGCACGGCGAACAGGGAGCACACGAATCAAACAAACCCGCCGAAACGAACGACGTCGACAGGCAGGTTACGATAAATGCCAAAAAAATTCGCTTCATGATATTCCTTTACATGGATGGAGCCCGAAAACGAGTTCTGGTTCGTTTTCGGGCTTAAACGCTAACGGTCGTTGAACCGATTCATGTGGTGGCAATAAAAAGGAACGGAGTCGTGTTTTGTACGGAACGTTGCGAAGTTCAAAACGCAGCGGACCATACAACGGCAGTCGATCGAACAACGAACCCCAATGTATTACCTGCTCGATAAAGTTAAAACTTGAAAATCGCGGCACATCCGCCGGAAAGCTGGTCCGAATGTTTCATATTGCCGAACGGCTTGAATCCGTCGTAATAATTGCACCAATCGTACCGAAGCTCGGGCCGAAGGATGAAATTCGGGGTCGGCGTCCAGTTCGCTCCGAACGTGAGTTCGTACAAATCGGCCCCTTGTCCGGTGATGTCGAAAATCGTTCCCTTGGCGTGCGACCATTCGATTCGAGCCCCGACCGCCCATTGCTTGTTGATCGTGTAAATCAAGTGTTGGTTGATGCCGTGGGCGTTGGTGCTCCAGTCGGTCGGTCCCCATTCGTAATTGTTGTTATTCCAAACCCCTTCGATCATGTACATCCATTTCTTACTGATGTTCCATGTGAAGATGATGGTTTGCGTGACGTGGGTCGCCGTGTCGTAATACCGTCCGTAATTTCCGGCGTCGGCGACCGAATCGAAACCGTTGCTCCTGCCGAAGTAAATGTTGTACGAAATGTTCGTCTTGTCGGTCGGACGAACCGTGAAGTTGCCCAAGAAACCGCTGTCGTCGAATCGATTCACGAGACTGTTGTGGTATCCCGCCGTCCAACCGCCGGAAAACGAAACCCGATCGCTGACCTTGTATTCGGCAATCACCCCGGAGAAAGTCAACGGCGTGTTGAAACAGCCGTAGGCGTGACTGTAGAAGAACGTCGCCGGAGCAGGCAGTGCTTCGTGAGTCATCGTCGATGCGAATTTCCCGACGCGAACCTTCAAATTTCTGTAACCGACTTCCGCGTACAGTTGCGGAATCGCCGTGTTGTAATCGCCCGTTCCCCAATCGTAATCAAACGTGTGGTCGCCGAAGGATTGACCGTATTTTCCGTCCGTTCCAAAGAACGTGTCCATCTGGAATCCCCAGTCGAAACCGCGGCGTGTGTCGAGCTTCTTCGAAACACCGACCCAAACCTGGTTGACGTGGAAATCGGTCTGTTGCTGCGTCATCAGGAGGTAGGTGTTACCGGAAAACGCATCCAGGTTCCGACTGCACGGTCCGTTCGGGGCGTCGGTGTATTCGTTCGTGCAACCGTGGTTGTTGGTTTGGATTCCCATTTCGATCCAACCATAAACACTTACCTTGTCCCAAAGCGAACTCTTTTTGCAACCCGGTGTCGAGTCGCAGAAAATGCTCTTCTCGCACGGCTCCGGTTTCGCGAATCCACACGGATCGCACGCCGATGCCGGGCTATCGTAACACGAGTCACGCGGATGCTGCGCCGAAGCGAACACTCCCCACAATGACAACAACAACCCAAACGCCCAAACAATCAAAACTCGATTCATGGTTCCCCCTTTATACAACGGATCGTCAATGAAATGTTTCGGGCATCCCTGCGCCGCTTCTTTTCATCGATCCGTCGATGGAGAGAATCTGCCGAGCTTCCGGCAACTCCCTGATGAAGCCCCCGTATTTCATTTCGACCACACGCCATCCACTGAACAGCTTGTTCATTGAAATCCGCGGGTTTTCTGTGACGGCACATCCTACAAGCCCGAACTTTGAAAAAGTGGGCCCGAAACGGGCAAATCTCGCGACACGAAAAGTCTGTCTCCGCCGAAAAATTGACCCCTTTTGCAAATTTTGCCTGAATTGCCGGGACCATTGGGGCACGGGCTCAACGGGGGATTGCGGCATTCGGTGATTTCATGGTACATTAGACGTTTTACCGAATCACGTTCATTGGGAGAAAACATGACAATGCGATTGCCCTTTTGTATCGTTGCGATTTTGCTTTTGTTCGGAGGTCTTCACGCCGCGGAGCCTTCTTGGCCAGTATTTCACGGACCGAAAGGGGACAACATTTCGCCGGACACCGGGCTGCTCAAAAGTTGGCCGGAAGGGGGCCCGAAGCTCCTTTGGAAAGCGGATAAGATCGGAACCACCGAATACCCCGGCTATTCCAGTGTTGTGATCGGCGACGGTTGCGTTTTCACGACGGGAAATGTCAAAATGGGCAGTGGGGACAAACCGGCAAACGATTTCGTTTATTGTCTCGACCTGAAAACCGGCAAAGAACTCTGGAAATACGACAACGGCCCCGGTTGGACGGGACACTATCCCGGCGACCGGAGCACGCCGACACTTGACGGCGACCGGCTTTACGCTCTCTCCGCCGACGGAATGCTCACCTGCTTGAAAGCAAAAAGCGGCGAGAAAATTTGGGCATGCAATGTCCGCAAAGAATACGACGCCGCACTGCCGAAATGGGCGTACGCCGAATCGGTGGTCGTCGACGGTGATAAAGTCGTCTGCTGGCCGGGTGGAAAAAAAGCGTCGGTCGTCGCATTCAACAAGCTCGACGGCATGGTCATTTGGGAAACCCCCGGTTCCGATGAACTCGCCGGATACGGAACCATGCTGATCTTCGAAATGGGCGGTCGCCGGATTTATGTCAGCACGACACAGCACGGGTTCCTTTTCGTCGACGCCAAGACTGGCGAGAATCTCCTCTTTTACGAGCACAAGACACAGTACGACATCAACGCGACGATCCCGTATTTCGACGCCAAAACAGGCAAGATGTTCCTCACTTCCGGCTACGGAACCGGTTCCGAGCTGATCCAACTGAAACTCGCCGACGGTAAATTGACCGCCGAACAACTTTGGGCAAACAAAAAGTTTGACAACCAACACGGCGGCGTCATTATCCGCGACGGAATCATCTATGGAGCGGCCCACCATTACAAAGGGGGGATCTGGATGGCCCTTAAATGGGAAAACGGCGAAATCGCCTGGGAAAACAAAGGGCCCGGTCAAGGTTGCTGCTCGTTCGCCGATGGTTTGATCTACGCCATGGGCGAAAAAGAAGGAATCGTCGCCCTGATCAAGCCGAACGCTGAAAAATACGAAGAAATCAGCCGATTCACGCTCCCGGAAGGTGTCGGCATGTATTGGGCGCATCCGGTCATTTGCGGCGGAAAGCTGTTCCTCCGACACGGAGACGTCGTTTATTGCTACGATATTACCGCTCAGTGAGCGATACCGTAGAATCGTTCGAAAACGTCGTTCCAGTCCGCGATGGTTTTCGCTCGGGCAAACGCTTGGCGGACCGTTTCGGCGTCCGGATGCAACAAAGCATATTTGACGCCGAACGCCCGCATGGTCGTTGCGGCCCGTTTTTCGCCGTAAAGTTGAACCGAAAGCTGGAGATGTTCCGAAATCGTTTCCCGTTGCTCCCCTAAACTCGGCGGCGGCGGCAGCGGTTTGCCGTTCCACAGGGCGAGCACCTCCCGGAACAACCACGGATTTCCGATCACCCCCCGGGCCAACGCCAAACCATCGACGCCGGTTTCTTTCAGCCGCTGCATGCAGACGTTCGCCGTGAAAAGGTCGCCGCTGCCGATCACGGTAACATCGGAACGGCCACGGTCGACCAAACGCTTTTTCGCTTTCCGGACAAAATTCCAATCGCTCAAGCCTTCGTACCGCTCCCTGACCGTTCTGCCGTGAATCGTGACGCCGCAAACCCCTTCGTCGACCGCTCCATCAAGGATTTCAACGAAATGTTCTTCGCTCTGTGGGGAATCGTCGAACCCCTTTCGAAGCTTGACCGTCAACGGGACCGATCCGGGAATTCCTTCACGGACACGGCGAACGATCTCCAGAGCGGTTTTCGGATCGCTCATCAGAAAGCCGCCGCGTCCTCTGCCGAGTACTTTTCGAACGGGACAGGCGAAATTCAGATCGACCAAATCGAAACCTTCGTTGACGAGCCGTTTTGCCGCGGAAACGAATTGTTCCGGCTCGCTTCCCATGATCTGCGCGCCGCATGGATGGTCGTCCGACGCGGCAAAATAGAGCTTCGACTTCCGTTTCGAAACGGCGACGACGAACTGGTCGAGCAATACCTCGCAGAGCGTAAATTCGGCGCCGAACTGTCGGGCGAGCCGCCGCATGGGGGCGTCGGAATATCCGCTCAACGCCGCCTGAATGACGGGGAACCGAATGGGGATGTTGCCCAACTGCATCTGAATCGCGTTTTTTCGTTGTTGATCGTATCCGTTCGCGCTGCGTGGCTAAAACGCAAGCGGAATATGGACAGGTATTGTATTTTTTTCCGCCAAATGTACAAGACACTTTTCCGGGGACGATCGTTTTTCTATAATGATCAATCATGATGCAGAAATACCTCATTACCGGCGTCGGCGGATTCGTCGGCAATCATTTGTGGAATCTCCTCGAATCATCCGGGGAGCAGCCGGACATTCTCGGGGTCGACTTGCATACGGGGAACGGTTCCCGAAAAATAATTCCGGTCGATCTGACAGATCGCCCCAAAGTCGTCGAGCTGATCGCGGACTTCAAACCGGAGTTCGTGATTCATTTGGCGGCAAGCAGTAGCGTCGGGCAAAGCTGGAAAGAACCGGCTCATTGCTTCCTGAATAACATGACGGCGTTCCTGAACATTCTCGACGCCGTTCGTGATCATGTGCCGTATTGTCGGATTCTCTCGGTTGGTTCGGCGGAGGTTTATGGAAGCGGCAAGGATTCGGACTCTCCATTCCGTGAGGAAGACCCGCTTTTTCCGGAAAACCCTTACGCCGTGGGGCGGCTTGCCCAAGAGCAGATGTCGCGCGTTTATGTGGACGGATTCGGAATGAATATCATCTCGACGCGGTCGTTCAATCACATCGGCCCCGACCAGAATCCCCGTTTCGCCGTGGCATCGTTTGTGAAACAACTGACGGATGCCAAAAAACGGGGGGATCGCCAAGCGGTTCTGAAGACCGGCAACGTCGACCTGATTCGCGATCTCTCCGATGTCCGGGACGTTGTTCGAGCATATTACCTTCTGCTCCATCGGGGGTGTTCCGGCGATGTTTATAATATTTGCAGCGGAAAAGGTGTTTCACTGCGAAGCGTGATCGAAGAAGTGGCGGCGTTTCTGGGCCTCGGCGTGGAAATCGTCGTCGATCCTCTCTTGCTTCGACCGACCGATCCCCCTGTTGTCGTTGGCTCCCCCCAAAAGATTTATCGGGAAACGACTTGGCGGGCGGAGATTTCCTTGAGCCAAACGTTTCACGACATGGTCGACACCAATCTTTTGCCGGGGATGGCGAGCTTTTGCTTTGAGTAGCACTTCCGCCTGCCACGGAATCGAAAAACATTTTGTACTGTGATTGCATTCTTTTTCCCATTTCGTTATAGTAAGGATTCATCATGAATTCCGTCGAGAACGCTCTTGACGGTCCGACAACACCCATTGGAGAAACCAGAACATGGAAAAGAAATCCCCATCTTCTCGACGTGACTTCCTCAAGACGACCGGCGCCGTGGCCGCAGCCGCGACGTTCGCTACCGGACTCGGCATCGGTCGCTCGGCTCATGCCGCCGGCGATGACCAAATCAAGCTCGCTCTCGTCGGTTGTGGCGGTCGTGGTCGCGGTGCGATCATGGATCGTATTCAGGTCGGTGACAACGTCAAAGTCGTCGCCATCACGGACGCTTTCGAAGGAAATGCCAAAAACGTCGCCAATGTTCTCCGCAAGGAAAATGAAAAAGACGGCGCTCCTGCCAAGGGAAAGGTCGATCTTCCCGATGACCGCGTTTTCTCCGGCTTCGACGGCTACCGCAAGGCGATCGATTGCCTTTCCCCCGGCGACCAGGTCGTGATTGCGACGACTCCCGGCTTCCGTCCGTATCACTATCGTTACGCCATTGAAAAGGGTGTCCATGTTTTCATGGAAAAGCCGCTCTTCACCGATGCGCCCGGCTATCGGCACGTCATGGAAACCAATAAAATGGCCGACGATAAGAAGCTGAAGGTCTGCGTCGGACTCCAACGCCGTTACGAACCTCGTTACTACAATTGGGCCAAGGCGATCGAAGAAGGAAAGATCGGCGATGTTTCTTTCTCCCGCGTTTACTGGAACGGCGGCGGAATCTGGTGCCGTCCTCGTGAGCAGTCGGACACCGAAATGCAATATCAGATGCGTAACTGGTATCATTTCGTCTGGCTCTGCGGCGACAATATCAATGAACAGCATATCCACAACATTGACATGGGACTCTGGATGCACAGTAAAGGCGATGTCAAATGTCACCCGGTTTCGGCCAATGCCCAGGGAGGACGTCAAAACCGTGCCGCTTCCGATGAAATCATGCGGGCCGCTCCTCCGTTCAGCGACAGAAAGGCCTGGGACGAATGGTATCAGGGCGTGAAAAATTCCTGCCAGCGTTTTGGACAGGCCTGGGACCACTTTTTCGTGGAATTCACCTTTGGTGACGGCTCGAAAATGTTCAGTCAATGCCGCCATGTCGGGAATTGCTGGAACAGCGTCGGACAAGCCATTCACGGAACCAAAGGGAGTGGTGAATCGGAATACTGCGATTCTTATATGAAAGATGCTTCCGGTAAAGAACTCTTC
>JAVBPI010000075.1:0-10149 GCA_031549705.1 Thermoguttaceae bacterium | reverse complement strand
AGACCTTTAAGTATGGAGACGATCCTCATTGTCCTGCCGTTCATCACTCCATTTTGATATAAAGAAGAGATGTTATCGAAAGATAACATCTCTTTTTTTATCCCTACAGTTCATTGTGCCGGTACTCCGTGTTCGTGTCATATGATGCCGGAAACGCGGAGTACCGGTCCAATGATGTTTCTGAAACGCCTGATCCCCGCATTCCCGTTGAGCCAACGAAAACGACAAGTTGAGCGTTGGCGGCGTTCTAACGAACGACGGATCCACCGGGTTCCTTGGCCAACATTTCCTGGCGATTCACCGTCGGCTCGCTGCTGACACCTCGTTTGAGATAGGAGTAAACATCCCGAAGCGACAACGATGCTCCCGCCGCGTCTTTTGTTTGCTGTCGGGCATGAATATCTTTCCCTTTGAGCGCGACGATCAGCGGAACATACTGCTTGCCGTTTTGAATGTCGGAAAGATAGCATCCCGACTTAAACCCAGGAGTGTGATCACCATAGATGATCACGAGCGTATCGTCGGAAAGATTTCGATAAAATCGCTCCAAATCGGAATCGAGGCAGTTGATGCTATTGAAATAGTGATGTTGGATGTTTTTCGGTTTCGCGATAATTTCATGGCGTGCAGCGTTGTCGAATGGGGCGTGGCTGCTTGCCGTGATGAGAAACAGAACATTTCTTTCATGCTGATTTTCTGCCAGCAGCCAGTTTCCGAAATCGAAAACCAAAGAATCGGGCAACCATTCAGCGGTTTTGAAGACGGATATCTGCTGTTCGGCAAACATTTGCCGGAATGATGATCTTTCGTCGGCGAGTGTATGGAGAATTTCCTGTCGAAATGCAATATTTTCGATCCCCATCTCCTCAAATGCGTCCCGTCGGCTGTAAAAACTCCCACGGACACCGTGAGCGGAATAAGTTCGATACCCGTTTTCGTTGAACACCCGTGCCAACGACGTGTTGTAGGGAAAGGCCGGAATCCGGTAATTCAGGGCTCCCCGCGCCGGGGGAATACCGTTGAGCATCACGAAATCGGCGGTTGCCGAGCCATGTTCATGATTGGCTTCAATCCGATAATGCAAGGAGGTCTCACGCAATGAATTGAGAAACGGCGTGACTTCTTTCCCCTGTGCACGATATCCGAGAATGGCGTAATCAAGTGACTCAACCTGAATAATGGCGATATGTTGCGGCAAATGTTCCGGAAAGTATTCCTGATTCAAAAGGTCACTCTGTTCGGCTTCCCGCGCGACGGCGGCTTGAAGGAGCCCTTCACGTTTTTCTCGCCAGTGGTAGATCAACTCTTGGCCGAACACCGGCGTAAAACCGTATTTGGCGACCAGTGGGCCTGTCGGATACGGTGCGCGGTTGGTCAGCGCACGCGCGCCCCTGTTGAGGGAAAAAAAGAGCGACGTTAACCCCAGCAAACAATACAGGGCAAGAACTCCCCGTTTTTTCCATGCCAACTCTTTTCGGTCCCGCCAGTATTGCACCGCGATTTGCAGTGCGGCCAGTCCAAGAAAAACGCAGAATATTTTCCAAGGAAACAACGCGATGACCGCCCCCATGACTTCGCTCCCCTCTTCCGTCCGTTCGCACAAGCTAAGTAATCCGGGCGGACTGTCAAAATAGGAGACATAATAGTAAACAGCCGTTTGAAAGCACGCGACAAGAAGCATCCAGCCGGAGAGCACAAACCGCGGAAAAAGGAGGACAAGCAGAGAAAAGTTCAGGTAGTTCCAGAGAAATCGAAAGAAAAAATCCTTGCCTCCACTGCTCGACTCTTCGTACTGGACCGCGATTTGCTGAACGATCGTCAAAACAATCGCTAAAAAAATCGCCAACAGGGTGGATCGGAGAAGCCAACGTGCCTCGTCGCTGTTTTTAATCGGCCACAATGTCATGGAAGTACTCGACTGTATTACTTGTTAGAAGTAGATAAACCCCGGGAATGGTAATGTTTTTCATGATCTCGCTCAAGGTCAAAGCCCATTTTTTACGAAATGCGACCTTGTACCGAAAAACAGGAAAACTGCCGCAACTCGGCAGACCGCACAAGATGAAATTTTTGTTGGCAAAGCATCTTCAAAGGCACGATCCATCCGTTATACTAGTATGATGAAAAGCGCAATCATCATTCCTGCCCGATACGCATCGACTCGCTTGCCGAGAAAACTTCTCTTGGCCGAGACCGGAAAGCCGTTGCTGCAATACACTTACGAAGCCGCACTCAAGGCGACGTTGGCGGATTCCGTGACCGTGGCCTGCGACCATGCGGAAATTTTCGACGTCGTCAAAAATTTCGGCGGGAATGTTTGCATGACGAATCCGAACGCTCCAAGCGGCACCGATCGTATTGCCGAAGTCGCCGCCCGGATGGATGATGTCGACATTATCGTCAATGTCCAAGGGGACGAACCAGAACTTTCCGGTGAAACGATCGATTCGGTGATTCGGCTCCTGGAAAAAAATGCCGACGCCGTGATGGCGACGTTGGGAACCCCGATCCGCGATAAACGGCAACTCGAAGACCCCGCTTGTGTGAAAGTCGTGTTCGACCGCCATGGAAAAGCACTTTATTTCAGCCGAAGCGTGATTCCCCATCCGCGAAATGGGGCTGACGAGCTGCTCGCCCAAGAACCGCCGCTTTTTTTTCAACACGTCGGCATGTACGCTTACCGGCGTGATTTCCTGTTAAAACTGACGCAACTTCCTCAGGCGCCAACGGAAAAAACCGAAAGTCTCGAACAACTTCGTGTTCTTCACAACGGCTTCGACATCATGGTCGGCGTCGTCGAGGAACCAACGTTCGGCATCGACACGCCGGACGACTATCAACGCTTCGTTCAACGCCAAACTGACAAAAAATCGACCTCTCAATGATGACCAAGGACGAAAAAACCAATATTGCGCAACTTCCCCCCGTGTTGGACCGTGTTCTCGCCGCCGCTCAGGTTGCAGAAGAGAACAAAGGACACGATATCGTGATTCTCGATTTACGGGATCTGACGAAGACGTTCGACTATTTCCTGATCATTTCCGGTTCGAGTCGCCGCCAACTCTACTCGATCGGCGACGAAATCCAGAAAAAACTGGTGCGGGACATGGGGGACGAATGCATGTCGGTCTGTGGACACAAGGATGGACGTTGGATCGTGATCGATTACGGCGACATCGTCGTCCATCTTTTCGAGCCGGAAACACGCGAATATTACGCCTTGGAAGAACTTTGGGGCAAAGCGAAACGCGTTCCTTTTCTTCCGACCACGACAGAACCGAAACAATACCGTCATCCCCGCGCAGGCGGGGACCTCGACGAAAGACGTATGACCGCCTTTGCATCCGTCATTGCAAGGAGATGAAACATCGTGTATTTCGTGTGCAAATAGACATTAATCTCGAATCTCTGGGTCCCCGCCTGCGCGGGGATGACGAAATCACCACAACTGTTGACATTGACCGCTGATTATCGACAATGAACTTTTCGACGGATTGCTCCGTACCATTCTTTATTCCCCATTCTTTATTCTCAACCATCCCGTTCCATGGCTAAAAAAGCGGTAGAAAAAGAAGAAAAAACGACCAAAGCCCCGAAAGTGAGCAAGATCGAAGCGGTCTTCGCCAAGAATCCCGACCTGCGCAACGCCGTCGGACAGATTGAGAAAGAATTCGGCCAAGGGGCGATCATGCCGCTCGGAACGGATCGGGCGCCGAGTCTTTCGGGCATTTCGACCGGTAGTCTGTCACTCGACATTGCGTTGGGCGGTTTGGGGGTTCCACGCGGTCGAATCATTGAAATTTACGGCCCGGAATCGAGCGGAAAAACGACGTTGACGCTCCATATCGTCGCCAGCGCCCAAAAAGACGGCGGAATCGCCGCGTTCATCGACGCCGAACACGCTTTGGACCCAAGTTGGGCGAAACGGCTCGGCGTCGACTTGGAATCGTTGCTCGTCAGCCAGCCGAGCAGCGGCGAAGAAGCGATGCAAATTACCGAAATGCTCGTCAAGTCGAACGCCGTCGACGTAATCGTCGTTGACTCCGTCGCCGCTCTTGTTCCTGAAAAGGAGCTCAAAGGGGAAATCGGCGACTCCCATGTCGGTCTTCAAGCCCGCTTGATGAGTCAAGCGCTGCGGAAACTGACCGGCGCGATTGCGAAAAGCAAAACCTGCGTGATTTTCATCAACCAGATTCGGGAAAAGATCGGCGTGATGTTCGGTTCGCCGGAAACGACGCCGGGAGGCCGCGCCCTGAAATTTTACTGTTCGTGCCGCATCGATGTTCGTCGGATCGGCCAGTTGAAGGAAGGGGAAGCGGTGATCGGCCAACGGGTCAAGGCGAAAGTCGTCAAAAACAAGGTCGCCCCGCCGTTCCGTGCCGCCGAATTTGACATGATGCACAACGGCGGCATCAGTTTCGAAGGGGATCTCCTTGATCTTGCCGTCGCGAAAAAGTTGATCGTCAAGTCCGGCGCGTGGTTCCGCTACAACGACCAGCAACTCGGACAGGGACGGGAAAAGACGAAGCAATATCTTAAGGAAAACCCGGAATTCACGACCGAACTCAAAGACGAGATCATGCAATCGATTCAAGAGGGGGGCGTTGCCGAACTCTTCTCCGGTGGCGGCGGCGACGAGTAACGGCCCGTGAAAAAGGTGGGGGCCGACCGCCGGTGGTCGGCGATCTCTACCGTCAACGGAGAGAAAACGGCGTGCGGGTCAACGCTTGCTGCTCCGACTCGACCGATAAAACGTTGATTTCCCGAACGGATTGCGTCGGGTTGGTGCAGCGAGCAGCGGTCATACAAATGAACAATTTCTCGTCGTTCATGGTATACCTCAACGGCCTTGGGAAACAAGCAGTGGTTTGAATGTTCGAAATCCTTCAACTCCCCTTCATGCAGCGGGCGTTCCTGATCGCCGCGATGGCGTCGGTCCCGTTCGGCTTGATCGGAACATTCGTTGTCGTGCGGCGAATCGGTTATCTCGCCGGCGCGATCGCTCACTGTGCGCTGGGGGGAATCTGCGTCGGGCTCTTTTTGCAATATCTGGTCGCGGCGAACGCGCTCTGGTCGGCGATTTTCGATCCGATGCTCGTTTCGCTCGCCGTGACGGTCGCCTCGGCTCTCCTGATCGGGTTCATTCGATTGCGAATTCGTGAGCGGGAGGACACGATTTTCAACTCGATTTGGGCCGTCGTGATGTCGCTCGGACTTCTGTTGCTGCAACTGACGCCTGGAAACGTCAACTTTGCGAATTACCTCTTCGGCGACATTTTGTTGATCACGAAACAGGACGTTTACCTCGTCAGCGGTTTGAGTTTGGTCGTTCTTTGCGTCGTTGGGCTGTTTTTCAAGCGGTTGGAGGCGGTCTGTTTCGACGAGGAGTTCGCCAAGCTGCGAGGCATGTCGACGACATTTTACTTCCAGCTTTTACTCCTGCTGACAGCGATGACCGTGGTGCTGCTGGTCCGGATCGTCGGAATCATTCTCGTCATTGCGATGTTGACGCTTCCGGCGGCAACGGCGGGACGATTCACCAAACGGCTCTTCCCGATGTGTCTGTTGGCGACCGCCCTTTGTTTCGTTTCCTCCTGGCTCGGCTTGGTGATCGTGAGCCGTTGGGGAAACCTCCCGGCAGGCCCCACGATCGTGCTCGTCGCCGCCGCGTTGTACATTATCACCCTTTGTCCGATTTTTAGCCGCCGAACATCGTCCGGCGCGTGGTGAAGTTCATGAATATCATCGACGTCAAAACCTGGTCCGATCAAAAGCGATTCCTCGACCTTCCCTGGAAAATCTACAAAGGGGACCCGTATTGGATTCCGCAGCTTCGCATTGAGCAAAGCAGTTTGGTCGGTTTCAGTTCGGAGCCGTTCTACAAGCACAACGAATGCAAGACGTTTCTAGTCGTCGACGGCAAGAACGTCTTGGGCCGCATCTGCGCGGTCCTGAATCGCGGCCATCTTGAACGGTACAACGACGGTGTCGGCTTCTGCGGCTTTTTCGATTGCGTCGACGACGTTTCCGCTGCCGGTGCGCTCTTTGACGCCGCGGCAGCATGGTTGAAGGAAAAGGGTTGCACCACGATTCGCGGGCCGGTCAACCCGTCGCTGAATCACACGCTCGGCCTGTTGATCGACGGCTTCAACAGTTCGCCGTTCTTCATGATGACATACAACCCCAAGTATTACGAAAAACTGTTCGAGGAGAACGGATTCCGCAAAACGGAGGACATGTACGCTTACTGGGGATCGGTCGACATGCTGCCGAAAATCACGGAAAAACTCGGCCCGATTTGCGAACATTTGAAGGAACGGACCGGCGCCGTGCTCCGCTGCGCCGACCGCAAACATTTCGGACGGGACGTCGAGATATTTTTGCACATTTATAATCGGGCGCTCACGAACACTTGGGGATTCGTCCCGATGACCGACGCGGAAATCAAGGAAACCGTTAAATACTTGAAATACCTGATCGTTCCGGAACTGGCTTCGGCGGTCGAAATCGACGGCAAAGTCGTCGGCGCGTCGTTTGCGTTACCGGATTACAACCCCCGGATTCGGGCGATCAAGGGACGCCTGTTCCCTTTCGGCCTGTTGCGCCTGCTTTGGCGCAAACGTGACATTAAATCGATCCGGATTCTAAGCACGAACGTTTTGCCGGACTACCAGATGCAGGGGGTCGGACTGCTGCTCATGCACACCCTGCTGCCGCAGGTGCTTGAGTACGGAATCACGGACGCCGAATTCTCTTGGGTATTGGAGTCGAATCGTTTTTCTCGCGGCAGTCTCGAAAAAGGGGGCGCGATCCGCACCAAAACGTACCGCATCTACGATAAACCGATTTCGTGACCGACGACTGGAAAATCGAACGGATCACGCTATAATTACCGTTAGTGCATCGCTTGCGTTTCAGCCGCGCAGCGCGGTCCCGATCAACTTATGTTTACCCCAATGAACACCATGGCCGACCCCTATTTTCAAGAGTTGTTTGCCGACCGCATCGGCGGCGTCAATTACGGCAAGAGCACGGAAATCTACAAATTCGAGAAGATCAAACGGGCCAAACGTCAGGCGATCGCCGATTTTCCCGACCGCCCGTTGATCGACTTCGGCATCGGCGAGAACGATGTCGTCGCGGATATCAACGTCCGGCGTGCCTTGGCGAAAGAAGCCGACCTCGCGGAGAACCGCGGCTACGCCGACAACGGTTGCCTTGAATTCAAGGAAGCCGCCGCTCGATTCATGAAACGGACCTTCAAAGTCGAATTGGATCCGAAAACGGAGATCAACCATTCGATCGGCACGAAACCCGCCCTGGCGATGCTTCCGGCGGCGTTCATCAATCCGGGGGACATCACCCTGATGACGGTCCCGGGATATCCGGTCGCCGGAACGCACACCAAGTATTACGGCGGAACCGTTCACGAATTGCCGTTGCGGGAAGAGAACCGTTTTTACCCCGACTTGGACGGAATTCCGGACAGTGTCAAGGCGAAAGCGAAACTGCTCGTCCTGAATTATCCGAACAGCCCGACCGGTCAGGTGGCGACAACCGACTTTTACGAAAAAGTCGTCGATTTCGCGAAAAAGAACAAGATCGTTGTCGTTCAGGACGCCGCTCACATCATGTTCTCCTACCGAATTCATCCGATCAGCTTCCTGCAAGTCGACGGGGCGAAGGACGTCGGCGTCGAGGTCCATTCGATGTCGAAGGGGTGGAACATGATCGGTTGGCGGCTCGGTTGGGTCTGCGGCAACGAGCGGATCGTTCGCGCTTTCGCGGATATCAAGGACAATTCGGACAGCGGCCAATTCCTGGCGATCCAGAAGGCAGGCGTCGTCGCCTTGGACGATCCGTCGATCCCCCGGGACGCGAACATCAAGTATCACCGCCGGCTACAAAAATTGGTGATAACGCTGAAACAACTCGGGTTCGAAGCGGAGGTTCCCGGCGGCTCGTACTTTTTGTACGTCAAGGCGCCCAAGGGACTCGAGGAGGGCCCGAAGTTCGCCAATGCCGAGGAAGTCAGCCAATACCTGATTCGGGAACACTCGATTTGTACTGTACCGTGGGACAACGCCGGTGCGTATTTGCGGTTTTCCGTAACATACATCGCTCCGGACGAACCCGCCGAAGACGAATTGATGTACCAAATGACCGAACGCCTCTCCAACGTTTCGTTCGTGTTTTAATTTCCCTCCCTTCTCAAAGAGCCGGGGATGAAGCGCAGCGCAGTCCCCGGACATTCCCGTCTCATGTCGATTCGTTTTGTCTTTTTCGATCTCGGTAACGTGTTGGTTCGCTTCAGCGTCGATCGTTTGGCTCTCCAAGGAGCGGAGTTGACCGGTCGCACCAAGGAAGACGTGTTGGACGCGGTATTCGGCAGCGGCTTGGAACGCAAAGTCGAAACCGGCGAAGCGACCGAAGAGGAGTTCTACGAACATTTCTGTAACCAACTCGGCGTCCGTCCCGATCGTGAAGCGGTTTCCTGGGCAATGAACGACATCTTCGACGAAGTCGAGGGAACGCAACCGATCACGCAAAAACTCGCGGAGCTCGACTTCCCCCGAGGAATCCTGTCGAACACCGGCCCGGGACACTGGAACCATTGTTGCACGTTTTTTTCGTTTCTCCTGGAGCGGTTCCCCGTGAATCATGTTTTGAGTTACGAAGTCGGCGCCATGAAACCGGACCGCCGGATTTATGAAGCGGCGTTCGAGACGGCCAAAAAAGCGATCCCCGATATCCAGCCGAACGAAATTCTCTTCATCGACGATTTGGAACCGAACATTCACGCCGCCAGGGAGTTCGGCTTCGACGGCATCCAATACGTTTCCGCCGCCCAATTTTCGGACGATTTCGCCGTCCGCTTCGATTGCGTGTAAATACCGCTTGCGATTTTGCCGGTACTCCGCGTCCCCCTCAACCATGGAGCCCCCATCATGTCCGACGTTTGGACCCTTTTCGACGCTCAAGAAGGAACCGCCATGGAACGGTTCGACCTCGTGGAAACGATCACGACACCCCGTTGGGGAGACGTTTCCATTCGCGTCCGGCATCGTCGATTGTCAGGCGGACTCGGCGACGGCGTCGACGTGATCGATCTCGAAGCGGGGGAACTGAAATTGAGCGTGCTGCCGACTCGCGGCATGGGAATCTGGAAAGGACATTGCGGCGACGTGCCTCTGAAATGGAATTCGCCGGTGTTGGGGCCGGTCCACCCGAAGTTCGTGAACCTCGCCGATCCGAGCGGACTCGGTTGGCTCGACGGCTTCGACGAATGGTTCGTCCGCTGCGGGTTGGAGAGCAACGGCGCTCCGGAATTCAACGAGAACGGAACGCTGAAATATTCGTTACACGGACGAATTCAAAACACGCCTGCTCATACCGTGACACTGGAACTCGACCGGGAAAACGGGATTCTCACCCTCACGGGGATTGTCCGCGAAGCTCGAATGTTCTTCAAGAAACTTGAATTGACCGCGTCGATTTCAATCGAAATCGGTTCGACGGCGTTCTCCGTGCGCGATACCGTCAACAATATTTCAACCGGCGAACCGGGCGAATTTCAATTGTTGTACCATATCAACTCCGGAATTCCGTTGGCGTTTCCTCGTGGAAAGGCGATCATCCCGTTCGAGCGACTTGCGCCGCGTACCGCGGCTGCCGTCGAGAATTTACCGACATGGAACACGTTTGACGCTCCCACGCCGGGAAGCGACGAAGTCGTTTTCTTCATCGATCCCGCCGCCGATCAAAACGGTAACGTAAAAACGGCGATTCTCAGCATCGAAGAAGACCGAGGTCTCGCGCTCGGCTTCAATAAAAAAACGCTTCCGTTTTTCAGTTTTTGGAAAAGCCGCCTCAACGACGGCGACGGATACGTCGTCGGACTCGAACCGGCGACCAATTTTCCAAACAATAAATCGTTCGAGAAGAAACAAGGCCGCATCGTTGCGTTGAAACCGGGCGAATCGCAAACCCACGAACTCCGTTTCGAAGTGCTCCGGAACGCCGATTCGGTTCATCGGGTCAAATCGGAAATCGAATCGTTACAAAATTCGGCGGCAGGAAAAATCGCGGGCGGGGGCCGGGGCGAGGGGGGCGGGGGGGCGGGTGGGCGGGGGGCCGGGGCGGGAGGGG
>JAVBPI010000095.1:0-15664 GCA_031549705.1 Thermoguttaceae bacterium | reverse complement strand
TTTCTTTTCCTCCGGTTTCGGTGGAGCCGGTGGAGTGGGGGGCGCGGGTTTCTTTTCCTCCGGTTTCGGTGGAGCCGGTGGAGTGGGGGGCGCGGGTTTCTTTTCCTCCGGTTTCGGTGGAGCCGGTGGAGCGGGTGTCGCCGGTTTCTTTTCTTCGGCTGGAGGCAGAGGTGGTGTTTGCGCTGCCGCTTCAACCGTGCAGAATAAAATCCCCCAAACAATCAAAATGGCAACGATGCTTTTTTTCATGGAATTCACCAAACCGGTCAATCGAATAGCGAGCTATGCGGCAAAAATGCAAGTGGATAGGGGACAGGCGGAATGTTAATATCCGGCATCCGATTCCGGCGCATCGCCGAGAATCGCCGCGGTTCCCCCTGCGGACCCGAGACGCTTGCACCCCTGATCGAGAAAAGCAGAGGCGACCGCATAGGAACGGACGCCGCCGGACGCTTTCACCCCCATCGAGTCGCCGACCGTTTTCATCATGATTTCGATTGCTTCCGGCGTCGCGCTGCCGTCGGCGAAACCGGTCGACGTTTTCACGAAATCGGCTCCGGCGTCCTTTGCGATTTCGCACGCTTTTTTGATCTGCTCCGGATTGAGGAAACAGGTCTCGAATATTACCTTGACGAGCACTCCTTTCGGTTTCGCTTCGGCAACAACCGCTTCGATGTCGCGTTTGACCCAAGCGAAATCGCCGGAGAGGAACTTGCCGATATTCATCACCATATCGAGTTCCTTGGCGCCGTCCTGGATGGCGAGCTTTGCTTCGAGAGCCTTGGTTTCCGGCTTATGCGCACCATGGGGAAACCCGACGACCACGGAAACGACGGTTGGGCTGCCGTCCAAAATTTTTGCGGCGAGCGGCACGTCGCTGGGACGGACGCAGACGCTTTTCACCTTGAGCTTTTTGCCGAGTTCGCACTGCTCTTGAATATCCTTGTCCGTCATGTTCGGCTTCAGCGCCGCATGATCGATCGTGTCCGCAATTTGTTGCTTCGTCCAGTTGGTCATATCAATCCGATTTGTTTTTTCGCTTGCGTTTTAGCCGCCGATCGAAGGGTACTCCCGAAGAGCGGCGTGCTGAACAGGTTCAATTCAGTCAAGAACATATCCTTGCGGATAGATCGGTTTGATCAAATCCGCGACGCCGGGCGTTTGGAGTGCGGCGAGGTTCGTGATTTTCATGTTCGGGGCGTCCCACATCACTTTTTCGCCCCATTCGTTCGCCTTGGCGGCGGTCCAGACGGCGAGGTTGCCGAGCAGCATCGCTTCGGTGAGCGGACCGGCCTGATTCGGGAAGTTCGAGAAACAGAGTTCCGGCTTGTTCTCCTTGATCGCGGTGATCAGCTCGAACATATTGCGTGGATCGTCCTCCTGCTTTTCAGCGATTTCGCCGTTCGCCTCGGGAAACTTCGGTGCCAATGCGACTTCAGGAACCGTGACCCCTTGTTTTCGTTCGGAGCGTCCATGTCCCCGAACTCCTTCGGTTCCGATGATGATCTCTCCTCCTTCGGGCATCTTTTCGGGATAGTTGAAACCCTTTTCCTTGAGCCAATCCCGGCTGGGAGTCCAACCGCCATCGTACCAAACGAATTTGAACCCTTTCCGGGTCGGCGTGTCGGGATATTCGAAGACGATTTCGGACGATTGCGGGAAAACATCGAAATCGTGTCCGGAAGTTCGGGCGACGACCGATGTCGGAGCGCTCAGATCGAGCGCTTTCATGAATTTGTTCAGCGCATGACACGCAATATCGCCCAGAGCGCCGGTCCCGAAGTCCCACCAACCCCGCCAACCGAACGGATGATAAATGCTCGACTTTTCACCCGGGAAGAATTCCCGTTTTTTCGCAACGCCGAGCCAAAGATCCCAATCGAGGTTATTGAGCTGGTTCTCCGTCTTTTCCTTCATCTTGGCGATCAGCTCGTTCGCTTGATCGGGGTTTTCCTTTCGGACCTTTTCCTCAAACGCCTTCATGGTTCGAATCGTTTCAGGACCTTGCGGCCAGATGGGACGATTCGTCCAAACATGAATTTCCTTGATATCGCCGTAAACCCCCGCTTTCATTTCGGCGGCGTCGCGGCGGAGCCCGTCGGATGCGCTTCCCTGATTCCCCATTTGGGTGCAGACGCCGGTTTCTTTGGCGACTTTCGCCATGAGACGGCATTCGTACATCGTTCGGGCCAGCGGTTTTTGGACGTAAACATGTTTTTTCATCCGCATCGCCATGAGACCGGCGGGGGCGTGCATGTGGTCGGTCGTGCTGATCGTTGCAGCGTCAATACTCTTTTCCTGTTCTTCGAAGAGCTTGCGGAAATCGGCGTATCCTTTCGCGTTCGGATACTTTTTCAAGGCGTGTTCCAAGCGTCCTTTGTCAGTATCGCAAACGGCGACAACGTCGGCGAACCGTGCGGCGTTGGCGATATCCCCGCCTCCTTTACCGCCGATACCGATTCCGGCGAACGCAATTCGTTCGTTGGGGGACGCACTGACTTTCGGCGTAAGACCGGCCAGAGCCCAAAACCCGACACCGGTAACAGAAGCTGTTTGCAAAAACTCACGACGAGACGGTTGACGCATGAAAATCTCCTTTGCAGGAATGATCAATTCTGACAGGTATGACAAGTAAAAACAGGTTATCGCATTACCGACGGATTTTCAAGCATACCGCAAAGTTTTTTCCAACGCTGGAAAGTTCCGACGAATCGAGGGTGCGCGAAAGACGGGCTGAGCAACTGCGGGAGATAGGTGTATTGGCAAGATCCTTTTTGTTTTGACCATCCTTTCCACGGAGCCCTGACATGCCGCGAGCCCAATTGACCGAAGAACAGATCCTCGACGACACCGAAAAACTTTTCCTCGAACAAGCCAAAGCCTATTTTCGCGATTTGCGGCAAGCCGCCCAGAACGCCCCATAAGTGGGGCGGCGAGAGCGGCTCGGCGTCTTGCATCGAGCCGAGGGCGGCGGTACGAATCGTTTTCGAATCCGTCCGTCGAAGGCTCCATGTCGTTTCAATATTCGATTGATCGTCGCCTTGGAGGGAAGGTTCGGACAATCGTACGCCCCAGGGACGTCATCGTCTCCGCAATCACTTTTCGGGAAAACCCCGCCAAAAACAGTTCATAGATCAGTCGCACTGTTTTTTTGCCTTACGGCTCGATCTTGATGCCAAACTTTCCGTCTTTTTCGTAACCCGAAACTTTTTCTGTCGCCAATCCTTGTTTTCGTAAATGGGGTCGACTTCCGAGACGATTCGGTTTTCATGATTACTTCCCATGATCGTAAGGCTGTGGCATTAAAGTTGTTGTTTTGAGAACTTCCATGCCGTGAACTCATGTCGTCCGTCGCTTCTCAACATGTTTCAATATTCTAGCACATTCCGTCTTCCGATGTGTTTGGTTTTGTGCTCGTATGCGCTTGGTTTCGTTTGAAATGCTCGAAAAGCGGCGGCATTGGACGGCGAGAGACACAAAACCGGGTTTCCCGCCGTCACACTCGTAAAATCAACGAGGTTCGATCCGAATGGCCATTTTCTGCAACGATTAATCACGCATCCGAATTCGAGCTCTTCCAGGAGAGCGTTGAGGACGCTGATGGCGTTTCCGGCCGCTCCCGCCGAGATGGGATAGTCGCCTCCAATGGCTTCGCAAAAATCTTTTCGGGTCGCTTCTCCGGATCGGGTGCCGAGAAGAAAACGCATGATACGGAGCGATTGCCCGGAAACATGCGACTCGATTTTCGTGAATTCCCGTTCGCAGGTGGATCATGTTGGACGAAGTTTCCGGTGGAGGATTGAACTCCATGAGAATCGTCGTTTCCGTCATAACGAATCGGACGGGAACTTCGGCTCCGTTCCAGGGAGCAAGATCGGCGGGGCTGATCCAAGCGGTGATTTCTTTCGGTCTCATACGGTTCTCCTTTCAAAAAGAGTGAAGTGGGAAAACCTTCATTTTGATTTTTTTCCGGGACGGAGCGTGTCGGACCGATTGAGGATTAATCGAAATCACGAAATTTACGCGGGTTTTCTCCCAACGGGAAAGTCAGGTCGCCCAGCCTCCGTTCGTGGAACAGCAACCGTATCCCCAATCCCCGCTCGAACGCTGGAACTTCTTCGGGAGTTATCGAAACAGATGATGATTCCGAAGACGTTTTGGCGTCGCACGCGATTCCAATGTCGAAACGACTGAAAGCCCAAAACAGGATCTGTACGACAACAAAAAATGTAAGCATTCGCGGGACAGGCGACGCCACTTTTCACCTCGGGGCCGTCACACGAATCCTTTCACTTGACCGCTACCATGAAGAGCCGGTTTCCGGTATAATCATTCCGTTCACCCAACGCGGCTGGGCCGCATTCGAGCTTCCGCTCGGCGAGTTAACCCGCGAAATGGTCGCTCCGCTCCCGATTTCGTTGATCAACATCCTGATAATATTTCACGATCCTGAACATTGGTAATACATCGACATCTGTAAGAAGGAACTCACATGGACAAGAAAATCGGATTTATCGGGACCGGTCAGATGGCGTCGGCACTGGCGGCCGGTTTTATCGAAACGAAAACAATCGACGCGGCGAATCTGTTCGGATACGACGTGCTTCCCGCAGCGGCGCAGGCGTTCGCGGCGAAGACCGGCGGTACGGTTTTCGCGACGATCAAAGAAGTCGTCGCCAAGTCGGATATCGTGATTCTCTGCGTGAAACCGCAGCAGTTGGCCGAAGTGCTCCAGCAACTGTCGCCGTTGCACGCTCATGGACTGAACCCACTCTGGATAACGATTGCGGCGGGGGTTCCGATCAAGAACTACCTCAAGCAACTCGGAACATCGGCCCGGTTGATTCGTGTCATGCCGAACACCCCGGCGATGGTCCACGAAGCCGCATGCGGATTCTCTGCCTCCGAAGGGGCGACGACGGAGGATGTCGAGTTGACGCAAACGCTTTTTTCGACCATCGGGATTGCGTTCCAGGTTCCGGAACGGCGTCTGGATGCCGTGACAGGACTTTCCGGGAGCGGACCGGCTTACGTCTACATGATGATCGAAGCATTGGCCGACGGCGGCGTGAAAATGGGGCTTCCACGCGACCTCTCGATGCAACTTGCAGCTCAAACGGTTCTCGGCTCCGCAAAAATGGTGCTTGAAACCGGCGAGCATCCCGGCGTCTTGAAAGACAAGGTTGCCAGTCCGCGTGGGACGACGATTTACGGAATTCACGCCTTGGAGGAAAACGGGTTCCGCGCCGCCCTGATCGATGCCGTTGAAGCCGCAACACGTCGGGCCAACGAACTCGCTTCCGAATTTTGAACTCCGTCCCGTTTTTATTTTTTATCTGACGAACGACGATGAACGACTCCTCTTTTCCTTCGACACGGTTGCGGCGTTTGCGGTACGAACCGGCGGTTCGCCGATTGGTGCGGGAAACAACGCTTGTTCCGGAACACATGATTCTTCCGCTGTTCGTTCGTCCGGGAAAGGGAATTCGGCAACCGATCCAATCGATGCCGGGGTGTTTCCAACTCTCGCTCGACGAAATGCTCACGGAAGTCGCCGAAGCGGCGGCGCTGGGACTCGGCGGCGTGATTCTCTTCGGCATTCCCGAGGCGAAGGACGCCGTCGGAAGCGATGCGATGCGCGACTCCGGAATCGTCGCCCAAGCGATTCGGGCCGCCAAGGACGTCGTCGGTGACAAGCTGCTCGTCATCACGGACGTCTGTTTCTGCGAGTACACCGACCACGGCCATTGCGGCGTGTTGCGGGAACGGAAAAACGGCGGATATGATGTCGATAACGACGCAACTCTCGAAAATCTGGTGCGGCAAGTCGTCGTTCAAGCAAACGCCGGGGTCGATATGGTCGCTCCGAGTGGAATGATGGACGGCATGATTCGGGCAATCCGACAAGGGCTCGACGGTGAAGGGTTTTCACAACTCCCGATCATGAGTTACGCCGCGAAGTATTCCGGCGCGTTTTACGGTCCCTTCCGTGAAGCGGCGGAGAGCGCCCCGCAATTCGGCGACCGGCGTTCGTACCAAATGGATCCGGCGGCGTCTCCCGGTCAGGCGGTGCGTGAGGTTCAACTTGATCTTGAAGAGGGTGCCGACATCGTGATGGTGAAACCTGCCCTGGCCTATCTCGACATTATTCGGATGATCCGCGACCGCTTCGAAGGGGTTCCGATTGCCGCTTACAACGTCTCCGGCGAGTACAGCATGGTGAAAGCCGCCGCTGAACGGGGGTGGATCGACGAAAAGGGGATCGTTCTCGAATCGCTCACCGCCATGACCCGCGCCGGAGCGAATATTCTGTTGACCTATTGGGCGAAAGATGTCGCTCGCTGGTTGAACGGATAATTCATTTCAACCGACATCGCCGAGATCAAGGACCGCTCCGTACCGTTTGAGCATTTGGTTGCGCAATTTGGCGTGTTCCGGCGACGCAAGGCCCGGATCGGCGAGAACCATGTCGGTTGCGTCTTTCCGGGCTTCGAACAGGACATCACGGTCCCGCACCAGGTCGGCGACGCGGAGCGGCGGCATTCCGTGCTGCTGCGTTCCGAAAAGGTCGCCGGCGCCCCGGATTTCAAAATCTTTCTCGGCGAGTTTGAACCCGTCGGAGGTCGCGGCGAACGCCTTGAGCCGTTTTTGCGATTCTTCCGTCACGGCGTTTGAAAATACCGTGCAAAAACCGGGATTCTTGCCGCGTCCGATCCGGCCCCGTAATTGATGGAGCTGCGACAGACCGAAACGTTCGCCGCTTTCGATCGTCAACAGGTTGGCGTTCGGGACGTCGACGCCGACTTCGATCACGGTGGTTGCAATCAATATTTCCGTTTCGCCGGTTCGAAAATCGTACATGATTTTCTCTTTTTCCTCCGTCGACATCCGACCGTGAATCACGGCGATTCGGAATTCGGCCAGCGGTCCTTTCGAAAGTGTTTCGTAAACTTCCTGCAGGCTGCGGACATCGAAATTTTCGGACTCTTCGACCATGGGCACGACGACGAATCCCTGCCAATGCTCCTCCCGAACCTTTCGCGCAACGAAATCCCACCATTCGGCGCGGTGCTCCGGGTCGGCGACGTAGGTTTTGACTTTCTGCCGGCCCGGCGGCATGCCGTCCATGATCGAAACATCGAGGTCGCCGAAAAGCGTCATCGTGATGCTGCGCGGGATCGGCGTCGCGGTCATCACGAGATAATGGGGGTCGAACTTCCCGCCGGTTTTCAAGGCGGCTCGTTGACGGACACCGAACTTGTGCTGTTCGTCGATCACGACGAGTCCGAGTTTTTGGAACGGAATCTCGTTCTGGATGATCGCCTGCGTTCCGACGACGATTTGAGCGGTTCCGGTCGCGATTTCCTGCAAGATCGTTGCGCGTTCCGCCGCTTTCTGGCCGCCGAAGACGGGGGCGATTCTCACCTGGGAGCCGTGGAGCATTTTCTCCAACGTTCGAAGATGTTGCCGGGCCAGAACTTCCGTCGGGGCCATGAACACCGCCTGGTATCCGTTGGCGACGGCGAGGAGCATTGCATAGACCGCAACAACGGTCTTACCGCTCCCGACATCCCCTTGCAGCAGCCGGTTCATCGGAATCGGACGGCTCATGTCTTCCGCGATTTCCTTGACGACCCGTTCCTGGGCTTTCGTCAAATCGAACGGAAACCGCTGCCGGATTCTCGCATCGATTTTCGGATCGACGGGGAGCGGCGACGCTTTCAGGTGGGTCCGGTGCTGCAAACGCCGAATAGCCAAACCGAGTTGCAGGATGAATAATTCCTGATACACGAATCGGCGTTGAGCCCAGGCAAGCGTTTCCCGGTTCGGGGGAAAATGAATGCTTTGGATCGCTTCGCCGAGCGGGAGCAATTTGTGTTCCGTTAAATAGTTTTCCGGAAAAACTTCGTCGACCAGCGGGCAGAGTTTCGGCAGGAGCTCACGCAGAATCTTCCGCATATGGAACTGCTTCAGTCCTTCGGTGAGCGGATAGACCGGCAGGAACGGCTCGATTTCGATTTCGTCGTCTTCGGCGTCGGTCAGGTAGGTGATTTGCGGGTGCATCATCACCCAGTACGGATGGTCGAATTTCGGTTTGCCGGTCAAGAGCACGCGGCGTCCCTTGAAAAAGTCCCGCATGATGAACGGCATCTTGAACCAAAGCCCCTTGACGAACCCGGTACCGCAATCGACGGCCAGCGAGAGCATTGGACCGCGGCGCGTCGACTTGCTCGACCATTCCTCGATTTTTCCGGCGACTGTCTGGAGCTTTCCCTCTTCAAGTTGATCGCACTCCTTTCGCTCCGTCATGTCCTGATAGGCGCGGGGAAAATTGAAGAGCAGATCGTACGCCCGCCAAATTCCGATTCGTTGGAACAACTCGGCGCGTTGCGGCCCGACCCCCTTGAGGTACATCACAGGCGTTCGGAGCGGATCGGGATTCTCTGAAATGGACAATTTGTTCGATTCGGTCAAGTTGAGCCCGTGAACCGAAGGTTCCGGTGCTTGAGGGGATCAAAATGATTGGTTCCATTGTATCCATTGCAGGAGCCGATTCAATGAGGATACGCTGACTTACATGTCAAGAAATCCGTCCGCATACTTGTTAGCGTTCTGGCCAAGGAATTCACAACATGATTTGTGATGTTTGCCGCGTAAACCAATTTTGTCACTTAATCCGATAATATTAATTATATAAAACAGATAATTTACGGTTCACGGTGGTGCCATCGTGTACTTTTTTCCAAAAAAAGCTAAAATCCACGCAGTGATTGTTTCGTCCGCCTGCCCACCAATCATGCCTCAACGGTTTCCTACCATGCGTATTTCCAATTATCGTATTCTCTACCAACTGATTTTCATTTTGATCGCCGTTGCCCTGTTGACAGCTCTTCCGATTTTCGGGCTGTTGTACTACAGCTTGAACGGTGTGGTCAACACGTCGAAATCGAGCATGGAGACCGTGAAAACCGAGTTGGACGCCAAAGGACAAAAGGCCAACGACGATTTAACCGTGGCATTGACGGACGTCGGCAAAAAGTCCGGAACGATGGTCGCCGACTTGAGCGAGCAATTGATGGTGAACTTGTCCCGTGCCATTGTCGGAGAAGTCGGCGGCGAGTTCAACACGTCGTTTGCCGCTTCCCGTTCTTTGGGAAACGCTGTCGAAGGATATCTCGCAGGAAATCCGATTGCCGACCGCTCACGAAGCGAGCTCTTCTCCATGCTCCAGGCAATTGTTGAACGGGACGACACGGTTTATGCCGTTTGGGTCGGATTCGAACCGAACGCCTTTGACAATAAGGACGCGGAATTCAAAAACAAGAAGGAAATGGGGTGCGACGCCGAAGGCCGCTTTCTTCCGTGGATTCGTTTCATCGACAAAAAAATCGACACGGAACCGTTGGAAAAAGTCGACGAAAGCGAGTTTTACACGATGCCTCGCAAAACGGGCCAGGAATTCGTCACCGATCCTTTCGTCTACGACGGAGTTCACCTGATGTCGGTTGCCGTTCCCGTCCGTTTCGAGGGAAAGATCGTTGGCGTGATCGGAATCGACGTTTTGTTCGACAAATTGGACAAAATACTCGCCTCATTCAAGGCGTTCGGCGGGAATGCTATCCTGATCGGCGGAAGCGGTTGCGTCGCCTGGCATCAGAACAAGGAGATGATCGGTGAAGATTTTGCCAAACTGCCGGAACGGGACGGTTTGGCCGCCGCGATCAAAAACAACCAACCGGACACCAAAATCGTCAAAGCACTCGAGTTTGCCGGTACGGGCGGCGACGGAAAAAAGATATTCAAAACGGTGGATAAAGAGCTGTACCAAGTCATGCAACCTGCCGTTTTCGGTAAGAGTAAGGTGCCGTGGGGAATTATCGTCAGCGCGGAGCGGGCGAAAGTCATGGAAAATGTCACCCGTTTTTCCGCCGAGTTGAAAATACTCGACGATGAATCGACGAAAGACGTCAACACCATGATCGAGGAAGTCGGAAAAGCGAACACCAACGCCATCGTCCAATTGGATAACGACCGCAACAGCAGCTTGCGTCTCGCCGCGGGAATCACGGCGCTCATTCTCGTTCTCTTGTTGATCGCCGCCGTTTTTATCGGGCGCTCTTTCGCCACGCCGATCGCACACAGCGTCGCCATCCTGAAAACGGTCGCCGAAAAAGGGGATCTCACCGTTTCAATGCCCGAGACCATCTTAGGCCGGGGGGACGAAATCGGCGACGTTGGCCGCGCCGCCAAGTCGGTTGTCGAGGATTACAACCGCGTCGCCGGTGCCGCCAGCCATTTGGCCAACGGAAACTGGGCGATCAACATCAACAGTAAAAGCGACCGCGACGAGATGAACGCCAACTTGGCGCAAATGCTTGTTAAGGTCAACACGGCGCTCCACGAAGTGAGCGATACCGTTGGACGTGTTTCCACCGGTGCGAGAGAGGTTTCTTCGGCGGCGAACAATCTTTCCAGTGGGGCCCAACAATCGGCGGCCAGTTTGGAGGAGATCACGGCGTCGATGGCGGAAATCAACGGCCAAACGAAACAAAACGCGAAAAACGCCACCGAAGCGAGAGATTTGGCGAGCGTCGCCTCTCAAGCGGCTCAAGGGGGTCAAAAGGCGATGGATGAAATGATGGCCGCCATGGGGCGAATTACGAGTAATTCGGACGAAATCCAGCGGGTGATCAAGGTGATCGACGATATTGCGTTTCAAACGAACCTGCTCGCGTTGAACGCCGCCGTCGAAGCGGCGCGGGCGGGCCAGCACGGCAAGGGATTCGCCGTGGTCGCCGAAGAAGTCCGCAACCTTGCTGCCCGCAGCGCCAAAGCGGCGAGTGAAACGAACGACTTGATCGCGACCAGTGGTCGGGAGATTCACAAGGGGGGTGAAATTGCTTCGAAAACGGCGGAAGTGCTCCACCAGATTGTCGATCAGGTGAAAAAGACGACCGACTTGGTCGCCGGAATCGCCAACGCCAGCAACGAACAGGCACAAGGGGTCGCGCAAGTCACGATCGGTTTGCAGCAGATTGATTCCGTAATCCAGCAGAACACGGCAAGCGCGGAAGAGTCCGCCAGCGCCGCCAACGAAATGAGCTCCATGGCAAGTCGCTTGCAAGAGCTCATCGGCATGTTTAAGCTCCGGTAGTCTCTTATTTAGCCGGTACTCCGCGCATTCATTTTTCATTTAGAAAAAGCCCATGAAATCATACCGCGAAGTGATTACGCTGAACGTTCCGCATCGGATGGATTTCGTGAACATCACGCCGCAAGTCGAGTCGGCGGTTAGTCGCAGCGGAATTCAAGAAGGGTTGGTGCTCGTCAATTCGATGCACATCACGTCATCGGTTTTCATCAACGACGACGAGTCGGGGCTCCACCAGGATTACAAGCGTTGGTTGGAACAGCTTGCTCCTTTCGACGCCTCTCCGAACCGATACGCTCACAACCGAACCGGCGAGGACAACGGAGACGCCCACCATAAACGGCAAATCATGGGCCGTGAAGTCGTGGTCGCCATTACCGACGGCAAGCTCGACTTCGGAACATGGGAGCAAATTTTTTATGGCGAGTTCGATGGTCGCCGTGCCAAACGGATCCTCATCAAAATCATCGGTGAGTGAACGTCGACATCTTTACCGTGGTTGGTTTTGGAAATCGTCGAAGGCGTTTTTCGCCAGTTTCTGCCCCCACAATGTCGGATATTTTCCGTTGATGCACGCTCGGCAGAGTTGGTTTCCTTCCAATCCGATGGCGCGGGAAACGGATTCGAGCGGAAGATACCGCAACGAATCGGCTCCAAGATCGGCGGCCATTTTGTTTTCGATTTCGCGGGTCACGATCCATTCATCCGGCGGGGCGTCCTGCATATAATGCGACACAAAAAGCTCGCCGTAGGTCGACATGTCGACGCCGTAGAAGCACGGTCCGATGATCGGAGGACAGGCGGCGCGAACGTGGATCTCGTTGACATTGCAGAGCTTACGAATTCGTTCCAGAAGCACCCGCATCGTCGTGGAGCGGACGATCGAGTCTTCGACGAGGAAGATTTTCTTTCCCTGCAGCACTTCGCGGAGCGGTGTGTATTTCGTTTCCGCTTTCCGAAGACGATACTCTCCACCTTCAATGAAGGTCCGACCGCTGTATCGGTTGCGGATCAACCCTTCCAAACTCGGGACGCCGAGTTCGTATGCCATGGAGTCCGCCGCCGCTTTGCTCGTATCCGGCACCGGGACGACGATCGTGTCGCTGTCGATCCGAACGTCGGTGAGCGCCCGTTCCTGCTTCGCGAGTTCGACGCCAAGATTTTTTCGGGCCATGTAAACGCTTTTGCCGTCCAGCGTACTGGCGACGTTCGCAAAATAGACCCATTCAAAGAAACAATGGGCCGTTTTCGTGCTTTCCGCGAACTTTTCGAATCGGATTCCCTTTTCGTTGACGATGATGATCTGTCCCGGTTCGACGTTTTTAATGCTTTCGGCGGCGAAACCGAGATTGAACAGGGCGACACTTTCACTGGCCGCGGCGAAGAGGGAACCTTCCACGGCGTAGAGAAGCGGCTTGATCCCGAGCGGATCCCGTGCGACGAACATTTCCCCTAAGGCGTTCATGAAAACCATGCTGTAGGCCCCGTCGAACATCTCCCCGATATTTTTGCAAACTTCCAGCAGATTCGGCTCGTCTTGCGGGGAAAGCGCCGCACAGAGATAATGCATGAAAATCTCCGTATCGGTCTCTCTCGCCAAATAGGTGTTGCCGTCGTTGAGGAGCGTTTCCCGCAGATTATTATAATTCGCCAATTGACCGTTGAAGGCGAAACTGAACCATTTATGCTTCTTGATGTGGTGCCGCTCAAACGGTTGAGCATAGCTTCGATCGTCCCGTCCGCTGGTTGCGTACCGAACATGTCCGATCGCCGCGCGGCCGGCGTATTCCCGCATCAGGTCGGCGAAATCGTTCCGTTTCGTGAAGTGGAACACCTCGGAAACCGCCCCGACTTCTTTATGCGTATCGATCAATTGCTTGCGAAACGGCGAAAATGTCGTCATTCCGGCGGCGAGCTGCCCCCGGTTTTGCAGGTCGAGCAGCATGCGTGGTACGAGGCGGGAGACCTCTTCACGGCCCTGGCTGGGACAGAGCGGCGACGGATCGCCACTGGGAAGATGATAGATCGCCACCACGCCGCATTCTTCGTGAAGTTCACTCATTGAGTTGAAGAAAAAGAGGATGTTGTCGAAAAACGACTTCGAGCCTCATTATACCCCCCATCGCCGAATCGTCCACATCCGGGGAGAAAAATATCGGGAAGCGGACCTCCAGACCGTCTTCAAGTTTCACGCTTGCCGAAGGGAGCGTTCGCGGTTTGTTCTTGTAAGAATGTCCCCTCACCCGAAGGTTCCGTTCACACAACGACAAACGCGCTCTTTTTCGAAAACGCTTCCATCGCCGAACGGCCATATCCAATGCGCCAAACAACCGTTTCTTCCGCGCTAAAGCATAAAAACGATGCAATAGGTGACAAGGTCTTTTTTTTCGGAAAGAACACCCCCTTTTTGCTGCTTTGACAAGTCCTTGTAATCGATTAAAATGATAGGGTACGCTTGTTTTGAATTTTTTGTTTTTTTCGCATTTCCGATGGGTCTGCGGTCTTGGTTTTCGATGTCGACCGTCGCCTTGCTCGGCGCCGTATTCATCGTCTTCCTCAGTTGGGAAGTCGTTGAAGGACAGCATGCGCCCGTCCCCTCGCAGGAATCCCTCCCCCCCGGTACCGGATCACTGACGGAGAGCACCGTCCCCTCTTCGACACCCACCACCATGGGTCTTGGAGTTGAAGGACAACTCAGTCGCCTTCCGCATCCGCTTCAGCGAGCTCCGTTGGACGTGATCGTCCTCTTCGACGAATCAACCGGCAAACGCATGTTTACGCTTCCGGGAAACTGGCCGCTTGAAGACCTCGACGAATTCAACCGTTTTCTGGTCCAGGATCAGCGTGAGCCGCTTCCCCCTTACACGATCCAGCAGATTGCGGTTCAGGGTAACACCGTCGGCAGTCGTGTCGAAGCGAAGATTCGCTTTGTCATCACAACACCGAACGACCAGACCGTTCGGATTCCCTTGGGAATGAAAGAGGGGGTTCTTCCGTTTTCGACTCCGGATTCCCAAGGGGATCAAGCCGCCAAGGAACCTTCCGCTCCCTTTCATTACACGGGGCCGGGTCTGTTCGATTTGATCGTCAGCCCGCAAGATGGACAATATGTCGCGGTGATTCAAAGTCGGGAACGGGTCAAAAAAGCGTGGGAACCGCCGCCGGTTCCGCTGGAAGTCGAAATCGTCGAAGATCTCCCCGACGAACTGCGGCCCGAAAAAGAACAGAAAAACGGAAAATCGACCCCGGAGAAAAACACGGCTTCAAAACGGAACGGCATTCCCGGCAAAGAGAAAGACGTTCCGCAGGAACTTCGGCACGAAATTCTTCTGACGCTTTGGTTCCCTTTGACGCGGCTTGGAGAAGCGGATGATCGTTTGTCGGTCTCGTTTCCCCAAACGGTCAGCTCACGGTTTATGCTCTCGGTGCCGAACGTCGGCCTTGAAGCGACCGTTTCGCAAGGTTCTCTGCTCGACTCCTACGAGGTGAGCGACCGCCAAGTGACGTTGTTCACGGTTCAAGGGTTGAAATCAAACTTCGACATGACTTGGCGTAAGAAAAAAGGGGACCGTTCCGAAGACCGTCCCGTCCTTTTTCTGGAGGAAGCGGCGATCTCCGCCCGGTTGGAAAACAAGCAGACGATTTACGAAGCGGTTCTGCCGGTTCGCAGTCCGGCCGGTTTCGACCGAATTCTCATCCGGCTTCCCCCCAACGCCGTATTGGATGTCGAGAGCTCGGAAGCGTTTGCTTCCGCCGGCGATTACAAGATCCAAAAGCTCTCCAACGACGATCGCTCCGAGGCGAAAACTTCAACGAACGGCGTACGTCCGACCGGTTCCGGAACGATCTGCGAAGTCGTTCTTCCCTTGAAGTCGAAATCGCAAATCGTCCGACTCCGTGCCGTTCAGCCGAACCCGTCGAACAAACCCGGTGCTTGGCGAGAGATCAGCGGATTTGACATTCTCGGTGCCGAACGTCAATTGGGATTTCTTTCCGTCTCGATTCCGCCGGACATGCGGTCGAACTGGAGGCCGGACCCCGGTTTGCGCCGAGTCGACCTTCCGAACACGCCGGTTCGGGAAGGGATCGACGCCCGATTCGAGTTTTTCATGCAGCCGTTCCTGCTTCGGGCGCAGATCGTCCTCCCCGAAACGCGGATCAATGCCAAACCGGAATATCAAGTTCAAGTCAATAAGGGGCAGTTGATTCTCAACGCGCGTTTTGCTTTCGTCGTTCACGGTTCCAAAACGGAAAAACTTGAGATCAATCTTCCCGACTGGCGTTGGATCGACGTCGGTCCCGACAGCATCGTCGACCTTAACGGCGTCAGCAAGGATCCGGCTACGAATATCCTGACGATTCCGTTGAGCGTTCCTTCAGAAGGTTCCTTCGAAATCGAGTTGAAGGCGTTCCAACCGATCCCGCCGGAAGGGGATGCCAAAAAACGATTAGCGATTCGTCTGCCGAGTCCGATCGCCAACTGGGTCGAACCGGCCCCGTTGGTCATCGTCC
>JAVBPI010000152.1:0-22621 GCA_031549705.1 Thermoguttaceae bacterium | reverse complement strand
ACCGCAGGGCGGATGCGGCTAACGTGTTTACTCCGTCGTGATATTCAGGAGCTGCTCTTCGAGCAGTCGGTAAATACCGGACTTCGTCAACTCGCTTTCCGGATATTCGTCGAAACGGTTCAGATATTGGCAGATCACGCTGGCAGCGCGGTGCTCCGTCGGGTCCTTGCTTTTCTCCAAACCCCGCAGGAATCGGATCGCCTGCTCTTTCGGGCGTAGAAACGCGCAAATTCTCGCTTCCCGCCCTAAATAGTGCACCGCTTCGTGCAGCGTCAGGCGGCGAAGAACGGCGACGTCTTCCAATTGCCCCCACGGCGAATAAATCTCGCGGACGTAATTGTCAACGTGTTTCCGTTCCAAGTGGTTCGTGATCGGGTCGCTGCTACTGCGTTCTTCCTCTTCCGCCATTTCGATCAGTTGATGTCCGTCCAACCAATGGACTTCGAATCCTTCCTTGTCGCGAATCCGAACGAAGATGCCCGGATTGTCAAGGTTTTCCCGGCTTGTCGACATGAAACACCTCGCTTTCTCCATTGTGGCTGGAAATCGGTTGACGAAAGTCCATCATCCCCAACCCATCGTTCAAAAAGCATCAATCGAGCACGTCAATAAATCTGTAGGATGCAAACCGCTCGCTCGGCCCCTTCAAGCCGTTAGGGGGTTCGTTCGTGGAGGTTGTGTTCCCTCTCTTAAGAACTTAATCAGTATACACGCTACCACAGTTTATGTCAATACACACAACTGTGGCGGTGTTGTTTTTTCGGCCTTTTTGTCTTCCCGATATTTTATCGGACAGTTGGTGTCTTCGATTTCCCGAAACGTCCTTACTTTTATGCTTGAATCTCCTTTGTTTTCCTGCGAAACCATATACCTGAGCAAACTTTCAGAAATTTTCTTCTTTCTTTAGTCAAACTGTTTGATTTTTGCGTAGAATACGCTAGAATGTTTTTACGTGTTGCGCACTGTCGTGTCGAGACTGCAAGCAGAAGCTTTAACGTCGAAAGGAAAACGAATGCTCAAAACATTAGGAATCGTCAAGGGCGCGTTATTGACCGACAAACAAAAACACCATCTGGCCCGACGTCTGGAAGGAAAGTCGGTCTTGGAATGGGTTGTCCGTCAAATGACCGACTGCGAGCTGCTCAGTGGTGTCGTCGTCTTGGCCGACGCCGGCAATCGAGGCGATCTCGTGCGGGACCTGACGCCGAGCGACGTTCCCGTCTTTTCCGCCGATGCCGAAGACACGGTATCGCTGCTGGTTCAGGTTCTCGACCGCTTCGCCGTCGAATCGTGTGTTTTCATCGGCTCCGACTGGCCGTTCCTTGATTCGACGTTGATCGACCAATTGGTCCGCTCCGCCGAACGGGAAGCGAACTGCGACTATGCCGCGTATCAATTCATGAACGAAATCTTCTCCGTCGGCCGCCCCTACGGACTCTTTCCGGAATGGTACCGCGCCAACGCCCTGCGAAAAATCGCCCATAAATTGACCGATCCGATCCATCGGCAGCTTCCGGGAACCTACTTCCTCGACAACCAGAAGACTCACACCGTCGAACTTCTCCCGGCCCCTCCCGGTCTGGATCGGGACGATTTGCGATTCGCCTGCGAAGACGAGGAAGATTGGGACAACATTGTCGAGCTACACGATGCCATGGGGCTCGAAGTGCTCGACAGCCATAAAATGTCCTCGTTCCTCGGAAATGCTCTTGCCCGCCGGGAATTGGCGATGCGGTAGGCAATTAACACGACAATAATTCGTCATCCCCGCGCAAGCGGGGACCTAGACGAAGGAGGCAGTAAACCGTTTGCATCCGTAATATCGCGTGCAAGAGCGCATTGAAAATAAATCTCGAGGTCCCCGCCTGCGCGGGGATGACGAACACTATTTCGTTAGCTTTGTACTAGACGAAAGATGTTGCCATTTGTTGCATCCGTCAATAATGCATGCAACAACTCATTAAATCCATTTTCTGGATTCCCGCCTGTGCGGGAAAGACGGCAGCTTTTCCGTTTTCACGCATGCAATTCCTTTCATTGTTCGCGCCGAACATCTGATTCAGCGACAAAAAAATTCCCTCCCCGGCTTGTCAGGGGTCAAACGGTCTCTATAATGTGTGCAGATTCAGATGATGAATCGAAATGCGGGCGTAGCTCAGTTGGTAGAGCACGACGTTGCCAACGTCGTTGTCGACGGTTCGAACCCGTTCGCCCGCTTTTCTCGACCCCGGCGGTCGTCCAAGAAATTTGAAGTCAGGCCGTCTGCCAAGCGGATCAAACGATCCGCTTCGAAAAGACGGCCTATTTTTTTGGTATCAGGTGTTAGGTATTGGGTCTTGGGAAGACGCAAGCGGATTTCACCCAACACCCTGACGCCCAGCACCCAACACCTAACACCCAACACCCCCTACTACCATGGAAACTTCGGAAGCCGATACCCCGAAAATGGACTTGACGACGGATATTCAAACGGTCAGCTCTTGCGAACGTCGTGTCAAAGTGAGCATCGCGCAAGCTGAAGTCGATCGGTATTTCGAAAAGGAATTCGACGATCTTGAAAAAACCGCCTACGTCCCCGGTTTTCGTGCCGGAAAGGCGCCGCGACAATTGGTCGAACGCCGTTTCAAAAAAGAAGTCGCCGAACGGGTGAAAAGCAACCTCGTCGTCGACGCCCTCGGACAGGTCGGCGAAAGCAAGGAAATCACGCCGATCAGCGAACCGGATTTCGATTTCGCTTCCCTCGTGTTGACGGAACACGCCCCGTTCGTGTTCGAGTATACCATCGAAGTCCGTCCCGACTTCGACCTGCCGAATTGGAAGGGGCTCAAAATTGAAAAGCCGGTTCGCGAATTCGGTAAAGCCGACATCGACAAAGCGATCGAACGGGTGCTCACCTCGGAAGGCGCGTTGGTCGCCAAAACCGATCCCGCCGAAGCCGGCGACTATATCGTCACGAAATTGACGTTCAAGGACGGCGACAAGGTTCTCGCATCCGCCCCGGAAGAAACGCTCCGGATCAAACCGACATTGTCGTTCCACGACGGTTCGATCAAAGAGTTCGACAAATTGATGCTCGGCGCGAAAGCCGGAGACGTCAAGACGGCTCAAACGACGTTGACCGAAGACGCCGCCAACACCGAATATCGCGGCAAAACGGTCGATGCGGTCTTTGAAATCGCCGCCGTCAAAAAACTCGACATGCCGAAGATCGACGAAGCGTTCCTCTCGAAAATCGGCGGTTACGAAAACGAAGGGGATTTCCGTGACGCCGTCCACGACGCGCTCGCCCGCCAGCTCGACCACGAACAGCGTCGTCGCATCCGGCAGCAGATCACCGACTCGTTGACGGTCGCCGCCAATTGGGAGCTTCCGCCGAATCTCCTGGAACGTCAGTCGGAACGGGAATTCCGTCGCGCCATCATGGAGCTCCGCCGCAGCGGTTATCCGGACGACGAAATCATGTCGCATATGAATTTCATCCGTCAAAACAGCCGCACGACGACCGCCCAGGCGCTCAAGGAACACTTCATTCTCGAAAAAATCGCCGAAGTCGAGGGAATCGAGGAAACGCAGGAAGATTACGACACGGAAATCGCCTTGATCGCCGCCCAGAGCGGAACCACGCCGCGACGGGTGCGAGCGCAAATCGAAAAGGCCGGCGACATGGACATCCTCCGGAACCAAATTATCGAACGTAAAGTGATCGACCTGATCGCCGCCGCCGCCGTCTTCAAGGAAGTTCCGTTCGAGTTCGAGGATTCCGACGAGGAAGCGATCGACTTCTCCGCGGCGGGAAACAAGGAAATCGCCGAAGTTTCCGCCGAGGATCTCAAAGCCGTTCACAAGGAAATCGGCGAAAAGAAAATGATCGATCCGAACACGAAGGTAACGTGAGGAGAAAGGAGATAGGAAGACTCGCTGGATTTTCCTTGGCGACAGATCTCATGTCTTCTGTTTTCCGTCTCCTAACTCCTAACTCCTATCTTCTCCAATGAAATACCTGATCACCGGCGGCGCGGGATTTATCGGCTCCAACCTTGCACGATATGTTCTCGGCAAGGGACACGACGTTGTCGTTCTCGACAATTTCGCGACGGGAAAGCGCGAAAACCTGACAGAGATCCTCGACAAGATCACCTTGATCGAAGGGGACATCCGTGATCGAGCGATCGTCGACAAAGCGGTGCAGGGGTGTACGGCGATTTTCCATGAAGGAGCGCTCGGTTCCGTTCCCCGCAGTGTCGACAATCCCGTCCTCTCTCATGATGTGAACGTCAACGGCACGCTGACCGTCCTCGAATCGGCCCGGGCCAACGGCGTCAAGCGAATCGTGTTCGCGGCGTCGAGTTCCGCTTACGGCGAACAGGAAGAGTCGCCGAAAGTCGAAAACATGCCGGTGCTGCCGATCAGTCCGTACGCCGCAAGCAAAGTCGCCTGTGAAGCGTATCTCCAGGCGTATGCTGCCGCTTACGGCATGGAAACCGTTTCGCTCCGCTATTTCAACGTGTTCGGGCCGATGCAGGATCCGTTCGGTGCTTACGCCGCCGTGATTCCCGCGTTCGTCAGCCGGATTCTCAAGAAGGAACGTCCGGTCGTTTTCGGCGACGGCGAACAGACACGCGATTTCTGTTACATCGAAAACGTCTGCAACGCCAACTGGCTCGCCGCCAACGCCCCTGCCGAAAACTGCGACGGCAAGCCGATGAACATCGCCTGCCACGCCGCCGTCTCGCTCAACCAGATTCTCGACAAGCTCAAGTCGCTCATGAAGAGCGACATCCAAGCGATCTACAAACCGACCCGCGCCGGAGATATCAAACACTCGTTGGCCAACGTCGACTTGGCCCAAAAGAAAATCGGATACAAGCCGCTCGTCTTCTTCGACGAAGGGCTCGAACGGGCTATTAACTGGTATACCGAAAATCTCAAATAGGCGCGAGGCGCATCGGTTTGGAGTCAAGCCGTCATTTCGAACGAAGCGAAGCGAAGTGAGAAATCTCACTATCACGAAAAGGTCGGGATTCAGGCTCTACCGGTGAGGTGAGATTTCTCGCTCCGCTCGAAATGACGCTCGCTTTTTCCTTCTTAGCCCCTTTCCCCTACCATGTCAATCGACGTTTGCGAAGAAGCCGCCCGGGCGGCGGGAAAAATTCTCCGTGACATGCTCGGCAAGATTACGGTTCGGCAGAAAAAGAATCCGTTCGATCTCGTTACGGAAGCGGACATCGCCGCCCAACGGACCATTGAGGAAATCGTGCGCGGTCGGGTTCCGGAACATCATTTTCTCGGCGAAGAGTCCGCTCCCGCCGACCGGACGGCGAACGACTCGGAATACACCTGGATCGTCGATCCGCTTGATGGAACGACGAATTTCGTGCATGGCGTCCCGCTTTTTGCGACATCGATCGCCTTGGTTTGCGGCGACGACCTTCTTTGCGGCGTCGTTTATAATCCGATCACCGAGGAATTTTATTCGGCGGAGAAAGGGAAGGGCGCGTTCCTCAACGGCGAACGGCTTCGAACGAGTTCCGTCGAAACATTGGGCAAAGCGCTTGTCGCCGTCGGATTTCCCACGGAAACGAAACCTGACTCACCTGACCTTGCCGCGTTCTTGAAAACGGTTCCCGTCTCCCAAGCGATCCGTCGAACGGGCTCGACGGCACTCAACCTGGCATTCGTCGCCGCTGGTCGATTCGACACGATGTGGGGGTTCACACCACACGCTTGGGACGTTGCCGCCGGTGCTCTTTTGATTCTGGAAGCGGGCGGAATCGTCACGCAACCGAACGGTTTGCCGCTCCATTTGGGAGAACCGGCGCCGATCTGCGTCAGCGCCAACGCAACGCTGCACGCCGAATCATTGCGACTTCTTCGCGATATCTGACCCGACGCAACAATCGCATCACGTCAAACGGGGCAAACTTTGCCGGTTGCGACGGTTTTTGATTTTAAGCGCGGAAACACCGTTTGAAACGACGATAATTTCCTGACGGGCTGACCGATTTTTCAGGATAAGGAGTTTCAAGCAATGAAAAAGATGCGATTTCTCGATTTCGTCGCCGCTGCGATTCTGGCCGGCGGACTCTCACTACAAGCCTCCGCCGCCGAAGTCACCAATGCGAGCGGCGATGCTGTCACCGGCAGTTTTCGACAGGTTCTGGCCGCTGCGGGGGCGGGAGACCTCATTACCTTCAACGCTGACGTAACGACCATTCTTTTGAACGGTCAGGCCAATGCGGATCTCGCCGCCACAAATTTGGCGATTGTCGGGAACGACACCGATGGAGCGTTCAACGACTCCGTGCGACAATTATCGCGGACGCTCGGCGCTCGAGCGATCCGTCGACAAATGGGCGCATTCGACGGTGATCAATACGCCGCCGATTTACACGCGGCGATCGACGCTCTTCCGCCGACGTTGACCACGTTCGACGGATCAAATCTCCCATTGGGGGATAGATTGGTCGACTTACCCAATGATCCGGGCGACCATTATCTGCAATCGCTGTCGTTCGTCAACGGCCGGATGCATCGTCAAGCCGCCGACCACACACCGATCACCGGAATGGCCGACGCGGGAATCGAAGACGATGGGATGGTGCTGCTCTTCAACGGCGCCATTCAAAACAGTTTGGCTCAAGGAAACAGCGTGTCGCTGACCGCCGGCCTGGCGATAACCGAAGACAGTCCGCTGGCGATGGCGAACGCCAACATTTACGGGGGAGCCGTTTCGGCGGGAAACCTTCCTTGGGTCGACCAATCGGTTTTCACCAACAACGGAGCGCAAGCGCTCGGCGGAACGGCGATCAACCGTTCGACCGGTTCGGCGTTGGCGACCGTCAATGCCCAAGGGGGTGCGATCTCCATGTGGGACGGAAACATTAACCGTTCCGTGTTCGTCGACAACGTCGTCGACGCCGTAGGTGGTATTTCGGAATCCAATTCAGGGCGTGCGAGCGCTTCCTCGGACGCTGAAACGATCGGCGGCGGTGCGGTCTACATGGGACGGGGAAGCATCCGCGGCAGTATTTTCCAAGGTAACGAGGCGATCGGTCGTGGCGGAACGGCGGTCAACAATTCCACGGGGTCGATGGCGGGCGCCGATGCCAACGCCGTGGTCGCGGGCGGAGCCGTTTACTCCTACGATTCGGTACGAGTCCGTAATTCCGTCTTCAACGGTAACTCGGTGGATTCTATGGGAGGAAGCGCTTCCTCGCAATCGACGTTCGCCAAAGTCGACGCCCAAGCCCAAGCGGACGGCGGAGCTTTGTTCGTGGAGAACGGCGGACGAATCTCCCGATCGGTTTTCGCCGGAAACAGTGTTGCCGCTTACGGTGGAGCGGTGGACGCCGCGTCGAACGGATACTACAACTACGGCGATGCCATGGCGTACGGCGGAGCGGTGTCGTCCAACGACAGGTTGGCCGTCAACGCATCGCAATTCGTCAACAATAATGTCACGGCGGCGGGCGGTTCAGTCGTTGCCGGCGACAAAGCGTACACCATGGGTTACGCCGCCGGTGGAGCGGTTGCCCTCATCAACGGCGGTGAAATCAATAACAGTGGTTTTCGAGGGAACTCGGTTCAAGCTCAAGGAGGCATGAACGCCGCTTCGAACGGCTGGGCCAACGCGGACGCCTACGCTTTCGGCGGTGCCGTTTATCACGAATCGGGATACCTCGCTCTCGTCGACTCGGAATTGGTTTCGAACAGCGTCGAAGCGACCGCTTCGGGAAATGTCGTGCAAAATTCGGAAGGGGCCTACAACGGCATCGGCTGGAGCGAAGCGAAAGGCGGTGCTATTTTCGTCAATACGAGCAGCAACTCCGGCGGCATCCTTGATTTAGTGGCGACGGCCGGCGAACGCGTCCTGATCAGCGGTAACACCGCCAACGGTACGGCGAGCGGCATCCACTTCGGACGCGGCGACGATCTGAACCATCAAACAGGATACTTCAACGGCAGTAAATGGGGTTCACTGTGGTTAACGACGCAAGAAAATTCCGAGATTCTCATGCTCGACCCGGTGACCGCTGAAATGTACAGCAACAACCCCGATAGCAGTGTCGCCAATTTCGCCATGATTTTCGACGGCTCCAACGGTGGAAACACGGTTTGGGGAGGGAAAAACGTTCTCGACGTCTACGGAAAAACAAATGAAGGCGACAACGGAAGCGCGTTTGTCATAATAACGGACAACCGAGTTCGTTTGACGCGGGACTTCACATTGACGACGACGAAGAATATCGATTATCGCACAGGATCCGCGACCGACGCTTACACCATGGCGTCGCAAACGGCTCCGGAGACGAACAAGAACGATCTGAAAGTCGGGATCGACAGTACGGACCTGACGTTCGACCTGATGCGTGCCACCGACACCGCGATGTTCGATTTCAGTAACTCAACGGTTACGGGAGACCGTTTCTTGGTCGACAATTCAACCCTCGGAGTTGCCCGGGCGGATCGTCAGCTCTTCAATGTTCGACAATCGTATCTCGTTGCCGACAACATCAGCGAAGCGGACCTCAATGACGCCGTTCGAACCGACGCGGATCCGACGCTGGGGTTCGACAAAGAATTTGGCGTTACAGGATTCACACAAGTGTTCAGCGGTACCGATGACGACAACCAACTTTGGGTGAACGTCGACATCCGTAGTCCCTACGACGAATTGATGCGTCGCAGCGCCAACACTTGGAGCGGCCGCGAAGTGATCAACGAAATCGTTAACGCCCGCGGTCTTGATTACGAGTATCTGCTCGATGACGATACGTTCGGCTGGCTCTTGGACAACGTCGAAAACCTCACGCCGGAATACGCCGCAAGCCGAATGCTGGCGGCCCGTCGATCCGTGGCGATGCTTTCAGACCTTGCCGCCTACACCTATTTCCGCGATTACGGAAGACGGAATCCGTCTTGCGACCCGTGCGCTCCGATTGGTTGTGGCAAGAAATCGAAGTACCGGCTCTGGGGCGGATACGTCGGCCAATTCGACCGGATGGATTCCCATGACGGTTACCACGGTTACGATAACGACTCGCACGGTCTCATCGTCGGCGGTGACCGCAAGATCGGAAACTCGGCGTGGATCGGCATTTACGGCGGATACCTGAACGAACGAATGCGATATCGCGGCATCGACTCCGGCGTCGATTCCGACGGCTACCAATTGGGAATCCTGGCGAAGAAAACGTTCCAGAAACGATTTTCCGTCATCGGCGACATCGCTTACGCTCATTTCGGTAACGACGGCTATCGCAACCTTTGGCCGGTCCGCTATTCCGGCGGTTTCGGACAGGATTTCCTATCGACCGGTCTCGGATTCGAGTACGATATCTATCGCGGCAAGAATCGATTCACGCCGTTCCTCCGAATGCGTTACATTTATGGTTCGCAGGGAAGCCTGAACGAGAGCGGCGACGTTCTCGACGTACTCAACACCCATGTGGACGGACTCGACGGCAACGGATTCACGACGACGCTCGGAGCCGAGTTCTCTCGCCGGTTCGTCCGTCGCGGTTACGATTTCATTCCTCGCGTTTCGCTCGGCTGGGCTCACGAATACGGCGACGTCTGTTTCGACACGCTCGCTTCGTCGGTCTTTGGAGTGCCGGGCAGCGGTTACATTCTCCGTTCCGTCGGCGACGACCGCGATCGTTTCGAACTCGGGCTCGATGGTCGATTCAATTTCCTCAACAAGAAGGGACGCGAGTGGAGCGTGATCGCCGCTTACGGTCTCGGAGCGTCGGAACACACGAACTCGCACATGGTGAGCGTCGGTGCCGAGGTTCGATTTTAGGCATCGTGATCGGCGTGTTCACGGATGATTGAATCGCTTGACGGTACGGGGTATAATTCCCCGTACCGTTTTTTGTTTCCATCCACTCTCAAGGGACCACGCCATGCCAAGAGCCTTTCTGCTGCTTGTTTGCTGCCTGGCCGTGTCGCTGCTCCGTGCGGACGACCGGCCGAACATTCTTTTCATTTTCACCGACGACCACGCTTACCAGGCGATCGGCGCGTACGGTTCGAATCGAAACGAAACACCGAACATGGACCGCCTCGCCGCCGAAGGGATGCGGTTCACGAATTGTTGTGTCACGAATTCGATCTGCGGTCCGAGCCGTGCGGTGATCCAGACCGGCAAGTATTCGCACATGAACAAATTCGAAACGAATAACGACAAGTTCGACAACACGCAGCAAACGTTCCCGAAACTGCTCGGCAAGGCGGGATACCAAACCGCGATCGTCGGCAAATGGCACCTCGAATGTCCCGTTACCGGTTATGATTATTCCGAAGTACTTATCGGGCAGGGACCGTATTTCAATCCGGTGATGATCCGGAACGGCGAAAAGGTTCCGCACCAAGGCCGAACGACGGAGATCATCACGGAGCTCTCGTTGAAATGGTTGGACAACCGCGACAAGTCGAAACCGTTCATCCTCATGACACAGCACAAGGCTCCGCACCGGGAATGGGACCCGTATCCCGAGTATTACGACAAGTACAAAAATCGCGTGTTCCCGTATCCGGAAACGTTCGACGACGATTATTCCGGGAACCGCCGCGCCGCTCTGGAACAAGACATGACGATCGCCGAAACACTCAACGACAAAGACCTGAAACTCGATTTTCCGTACAGTTGGAAGACGTGGACGCCGGAACAGCAAGCCGATTGGCATCAAATGTTCGACGGCCGGAAAGCGGAATTCGAAGCGGTCAAAAACGACCCGGTCGCCCTGAAACGCTGGAAATACCAGTGCTACATGAAGGACTATCTCAGTTGCATCGCGGCGGTCGACGACAACATCGGCAAGATGCTGAAATATCTGGACGATAACGACTTGTCGAGGAACACCGTCGTGGTTTACGCTTCCGACCAGGGGTTCTACATGGGAGAACACGGTTGGTTCGACAAGCGGTTCATGTACGACGAATCGTTCAAAACGCCGCTCCTGGTCCGTTGGCCGGGACACGTCAAACCGGGGAGCGTGAACAACGACATCGTGTCGAACGTCGATTTCGCGCAGACGTTCCTCGACATGGCCAAGGCTCCGATTCCCGCGGACATGCAAGGACGCTCCATGGTCCCCGTCCTCGAAGGCCAAACGCCGGCCGATTGGCGGAAGTCGTTCTACTACCACTATTACGAATATCCCGCCGTTCACATGGTCAAGCGACACGAAGGGGTTTACGACGGTCGCTTCAAGCTGATCCACTTCTACAACGACATCGACGAGTGGGAATTGTACGATCTCGCCGAAGACCGCAACGAAATGCGCAACGCCATTTCCGAGAAGGAATACGCCGCCGAAATTCCGCGACTGAAAGCGGAGCTCGAACGACTCCGTACGGAATTGAAGGTTCCGCCGATCGAAGTCAACACGGTCAGCGAAATCTTCGACAAACCGCTGCCGGAAAATCGACCGTTCCTGAAACGGCAAATCGAGTCGCTCCGGGGTGTCGTCGAGAAACGAAAAGAAACGATAAAAACGCAGACGCCGTAAGCACTGGAACCTTCGGTTCGCGGGCTAAACGAAAGAACCGCCGCATGGGAATGCGGCGGTTCTTGAAAAACGGAAGTCACGATGATCTCTCATTTTCCGATGGCTTGCATCAGCGCCCGAAGATCGGGGTCGTTCGGCAAACGCTGGTCGGCGATTTCGAACACTTTTCCGGCGTCGGCGTTGCGGCCTTCGAGGGACAACGCGTGAATCCAATGGTAGTAAATGTGCAACTGGTTTTCACGGAATTTGTCGTAGTTCGGATCGAGATAAACACCCTGATCCAACAACGTCGCGGCCAAATCGTAACGCTTTTGTTCGCCGACCAATTCGATCGACCAATTGTTGATCGCGGCCAAGAGGTTGCCCCAAGCGGTTTCGCTGACCGGATCCAATTGCAACGCTTTCAGATTCGCGACAATCGCTTCGGGATAGTTCTTCTTGTTCAAGAAGTCGACCCCTTGATTGTAGTAAATCGTCGCCACCAATTGGACCGGCGAGATTTCGCGGAGCTTCTTCATGGCGTTCGTCGCTTCGGCGGTCTGCGGATCACCGAGTCCCGGATTGCCGTTCGCCGGAGAGGCGGCGGTCGCGGTGCGGCTCAGCGTCGCATTCTTCCGAGCGGCCTCGTTTTGGAGCGAGAACCAATTCGGACAGGTCGTTTCGAGGTTCATCGATTCGTTGCCGAACCGAACGCGGCTCAACGCGTGCCCCGGCATTTCCAACGCACAGACGTTCAGGCCGGCCTTTTCGCCGACGCAGTTGAACAGGACCGTTGCGCTGACGCAGTTGAAATGTCCCGTTTCGAGGGAACGAACCAAGTCGGTGCAGTCGATGTCGTAGGTGCTCGTCAGGATTTCGCGGTGGAGCGCTTCGAAGACCTCTTTGGTGAGGACTTCCGGCGTCGCGGCGATTCCGGCGGCCTGCAACTTGTCGTTGACGTTCTTGAGGATTCCATCCAGACGAGCTTCCAATTCCCGAATCTTTTTCGGGTCGCGGATTCCTTCGGCAATCAACGAAGCACGGAACAAGTCGAAGTTGTCCCATCTTCCGTCCTGGGCGTCCTGGAGCAACGCTTGTTCGACGGGATCGACACCTTTGATCGACATTCCGTAGATGGTCGGAAACTGTCCGACCGGCACCACGACATGCCGATTCAGGCGAACCTGAAAAGAATTGCCGGAAACTTGACCGTTTCGGGCATCCTTTTCGGAGATCGGTCCTTGGAACTGCACGATGTCTTGCCGCATGATATCTGCCGTGCTCTTACCGGCTTCGGCGGCAACCGCGTTGCCGTTCAGCGTGGCGAAGAGAATCAACAGACCGAAAACCAATCCGACGAAGAGTTCCGCGACTTCGTTCCTCGATCGGCTTCCGTTGTTCAGGGACCGGTACGTTTCTCGACAGCTAATCATAGACGTTCTGCTCATGGTTTTGGCCCCCCATGAAAATTGTTGTGGGTTGACGGTTTCGAGACACGAAGTCCGACCGCTCATCGCAAACCGATGCGCAATTCGAACGTTCTTATCATAGGGCAAGTTCCCGGTGTTTGCATCCGACGGTTTAATCTTTTTGCAAAAAATGCCTTGAAAATTCGCCGCAGCGAACTTTTTATTCGCATAAAACAGACTTTGACGATTTCGCAAGCTCTTCTTACTGAACAGCATGGCATCCTGCCTTTCTTCCCGGCGGTTTGGAATAACGTTCGTGATAGGTCGTGATGGGTTTAACTTCTTCATGTATTACGCACAAACCGAACGATTGGGTCGCTTTTCCTCGAAATTTCCAAAATTTCGACTCAATGTTCCTCACTGAGCGTATTTTACAAGGTAAAGTTGCGGGTCCGTTATTCTTGAAAACCGATTGAGCATTGCCTTGTAGGGATCAGGATGGTAGGCGACCGATCGCCGAGCGGTCGCGTGCGGTACTCCGCGCTGGAATCAGAAATAAGTCCGGAATACCGGACGTTGCCGCCCGGCGGGCGGCACCATAACACTAAAGACGACAACGATAATACCTCGCTATTGAGAAGTATCATGCGACATTTCATCACCTTGGCCGACGTCAGCGTCGACGAACTGAACCGAATCCTCGAACTGGCGGCGACGATCAAAGCGGAATGGAAACGGGGGGAACGCAAACCGTACCTCGCCGGAAAAATGCTCGCGATGATTTTCGAAAAACAGTCGCTTCGGACCCGTGTCAGCTTCGAGACCGGAATGTTCCAACTCGGCGGCAGCTCCATGTATCTTGGAAACGAAGTCGGGTTCGGCAAGCGGGAGTCGACGAAAGATTTCAGCGAAGTGCTCAGCTCGATGGTCGAGGGGATCATGTTTCGGGCGTTTCGGCACGAAAGCGTCGTCTCACTGGCGAAATACAGCTCCTGCCCGGTGATTAACGCGTTGACGGACCATTCGCATCCCTGCCAGGCGCTTGCCGACGTTCTCACGATCAAGGAAGTCTTCGGCTCGTTCCGCGGCCTGAAAGTCGCTTGGGTCGGCGATGCGAACAATGTCGCCGTCAGTATGCTCCGTGCAGCGGCGATGCTCGGCATGAACTTCACCGTCGCCGCTCCGAAGGGATACCAGTTTTCCGACCAGAAGATCGACCAAATCCTCGGCGACCTGCCGAGCGACGGCTTTTCGCTGGAATTGACCGACAACATCGACAAAGCGGTCGCCGGCGCTCATGTCGTCTACACCGACGTTTGGGTCAGCATGGGGCAGGAATCCGAAGAAGAGGAACGGAAACGGATCTTCGAACCGTACCGGGTCGACATGAAAGCGATGAAAAAAGCCCGGGAAAACGCGATTTTCCTCCATTGCCTCCCCGCCCGGCGCGGTTTGGAGGTGACGGACGAAGTGATGGACGCCCCCTGTAGCAAAGTCGTTCAGCAAGCGGAAAACCGTCTCCACGCTCAAAAAGGGCTCCTCGTCTGGTTGCTTCAGTAGACCCTGGGCGTTGGGGGGAAATTACGTCGCATGGCAATGTTCCTAACGCCTTTCCTCAAAATTTACTGGATGCAACATTTCGATTTTGCCGATTACTCCAAGAGGTTGTTCTTTTCCGAAATATTCGAGAATAATCACAATCTTCGGAGTGATCTATATGCGAGTCGGGGGTCTGCTATTCTTGGTGGTCGTTTTTGCGGTCGGCATTGTCAGCGCGTTTACCGTTGCTTATTTCACGCTGGACGCCAAACCCAAGGTTGTTGTCAACCGTGGACCGACCGTGAAAATCCTTGTCGCGAAGTCGGAAATCGCCGTTGGTGAGGAAATCACAGCCAAGTCGGTTACCTATCAAGACGTATCGATCAAGGAAATTCCGGACGGGGCGGTGCTCAGCTATACGCAAGTCGCCCGACGGCGTTCCGCGTTTGCGATACCGGTCGGCTGCCCGATTTGCGACGATCTGCTCATTCCCCAAGCGACCGAATCGAACCAAACCGTTCGATTTATTCCTGCCGGCTCACAAGTCGTGGTCATGGAAATCGAACAGGTACGGCTGAACAAACAGACTCCCAGCGCGCCGATTGCCGTCTCTCAAGTTCTTTCAACCGACGATTTGGTCGATATCCGTGTCGTTCCCCGACAGGAATCGAAAGGGGAGTTGATCGACCTGAAAAAGAGCGTCTTGAAAGCGAACGCGTCCAAAGAAGAATTGCAGAAAAACGAAACGGGAGAACTGGTGCTCGAAAACGTTCCGGTCCGCGACGTACAAAGCAGCGGTGTGACCAACCAGGGAAAGCTATACCAGACGGTCTCGTTTCTTTTGGAAAACGACCAAGCGACCATACTGAATCGGGCTGCTCGGGAAGGAAACCTTCGCATTTCGCTCCATGCGGAATTGACCGACAAAACGACATCTCAAGAGACGCCGAAGGAAACGGAAGAGGCTGAAACGAGCCTGCCTGAAGAGCAACCGTCGTCTCAACAGTCCGCAGTCGTCGACGGCACGCCCCTCGCGTTCATCGCATCGTCTGAAAACGCCGAGCGTGAAAAGCAGCCGATTGTGTCGTTCGTTGCACCGAAATCGACCGCGATTAAAAACGAACCCGGCGTCCAAACGAACGAAATCGTTCAGCAGCCGGTCGAGACGGATACGGATTACTCGCCGTTCAGCGTGAAGTCCCGTACCGCAACGGTCTCCGTCAAGGAACCGATGATCCAACCGCAACCGCTCCCGCCGCGCAAACGAGTCCAGTGGAACTGACCCGGCGAAGCCGGCCCGTCAACCGAGCTTCCGCTCGTCGTGTCAACCCGCAGGATTGTCGCTTTGCTCCCGATTCTGAACCTACGGAATCAACTCAACCGTCGCACGGATCGGAAAATGGTCCGTGGGGAATCGGCCCTGTTTGTTCTTCGAACGATCAATCTCCGCGTCGACCGTCTTCAACTTGTCCGAAACGAAAATGTAGTCGATCTTGCTGCCGTTTTCCGGGATTTCCTTGAACGAATTGAACGTCACGACGTTTTTCTCGTCCGGATGAACGACCCGGTAGGAATCGATCAACGCCAGCGGCGGTCGGCATTCTTTCTCGTCAAGCGTTACGGTTTCCCCTTTCAAAAACCGGATGCTCGGGCTCCGTTCGCCGCAATTCAGGTCTCCCATGAACACGATCGCCGCTTGCGGCTGTTTCCGTTCGGCAATCCGGTTCAAAACCATGTCGGCGGCTTTCTGTCGTGGGATTTCGCCGACGTGATCGAAATGGGAGCAATAAACGTACAGGGCGGCTCCGGTTCGTTTGCCGTCCTTGCCGATTTCGTGAAACAGTCCCCAGGAAACGACGCGAGGACAAGCACTCTGGCCTTTCCACGTCACGGAACCGGGAACGTCCGGCGTGTCGGACAACCAAAAGGTTCCCTGTTCGTCGGCGTCGGGTTCCCAACGGTCTTTCCGGTAGAACACGGGGGCTCCTTCTCCGCGCCCCGGATCCTTTTCACGGCAGCAAAAGATCGAACCGTATTCCGGAAGATTTTCGCTCAAATACTTGAATTGGTTCAACGCGTCGTCCGGATGAACGACGACCTCCTGCCCGCCGATGAAATCGTAACGCCGTTGCTTCAGCACGTCCAGGAGCGATTCCTTGCGGAGCGGCCAGGCGTCGTCGCCGTCCTTCGCCGTGCTGAGCCGAACGTTGATCGAAAGAATCTCGATCGGTTCCGTTGCGAAAATCGTTGCCGTGGCGAAAATTGCGAGAAGAACACCGAGAAATGTTGTTTTTGTCATGGGTGTTTTGCTGTGGTATGGGTATCGCGATGTCGTCATTTCGAACGGAGCGAAGCGAAGTGAAAAATCTCAACTTTACGAAAAAACAAAAATTTCAAGCTCTGTTGGAAGGGTGGGATTTCTCCCTGCGGTCGAAATGACGGAATTGTTTTTCGTCGTTATTACGTTCGACAAATCGCCCACATGCCATGGGTTTCTTCCAGTTCGATCGTGATCTGGTACGATTCGGTCGACGCTTCGAACGCTTTTTCCTTTTCGAGTTCGCGGCGGAAGAGCTGTGCAATGTATTCGGCGATCGCTTCGGTCGTCGTATTCCGGAGCGGCAGCACGATGGTGTCGTCTTTCGGAAACGTCCATTGAAGTGGCGGCATCAACACGTTGCAGATGTCGCCGGCGTGTTTGATTTTAATGTACGGATGGTCGCGCGGGAGCAGTACCTTGTGGGAAAGCGACTCGCAAATCTTTTTCAGCGCGTCGAATGCGGCGACGAAGTCGACGACGTAAGCGCGCCGATTGAGCGGGCCGCCGACTTCCGCCATGATCCGGAAATTGTGTCCGTGCAGCGCTTCGACCTTTTCCGGGTCGCCGAACGTGATGAAATGCGACGCCGAAAACGTCAACGCGTCGCTCTCGAATCGAATGGCATGTTTCATGATTTTATTCACCGCTTGCGTTTTAGCCGCGCAGCGCGTCTTAGTCGGCGGTCGTCCGCCCGGTTGCAAGATCGAATTCGGTAATCGCCGGAATCAGCATCGCCGCCGTCGTGAATCCGAACGCGCCGAGCAGCACAACGAAGACGAGGTGATACGCACCAAGCAGCATCGTCGTGATGATGTAAAACGTCGCGATCGGCAAAATGAACGACGCGGTCCCGATCGCCGCCGACGGATTCCGGGCGCCGAGCGTTGCGTAAAGTCCGATGCCGCCGCCGACCATAAACGCCGAAAACGGAACCAGTTGCGTCTCGAACGAACCGCTGAACGCGACCATGATCCAGATGCACGTCGCGATTCCGACGAACAGGAAGAAGACGACGCCGAGACTCGTCGCCGTCGCCGCCCGTGTGTTTTCGTACTGCATCCCGATGTAGACGCCGATCATCGCGACAAAAACGTACAGCACGATTAAACCGACGCCGAGGAAAAAGAGTTGTCCCGGCGTCAGAGCCCGCTCCCAATAGAGATACGCGCAAAGAGCCAATGGAAGCAACGCGACTTCCTTCATGTTGTAAAAGACGCCGCCGAGTTTTCCGAACACATATTCTTTCGGCGTGATGTCGCTCACCAGGAGCAAGTCGAACGTCCCTCCCTCTTTTTCGGAGGTCTGCGACGTGATCGCTTGGGCATTGACGAGAACCAACGAGAGAAGGAACAGCGGAACCAACGGACCGGCCAACTGGACGGCGCTGGGCGAAAGGTTCTCGGCGAGCACCGTATGGAGCGTCCAGGCACACATGACGAAGAAAATGAAGAACGCGAACCGAATCACCCAAACACGACGGCCGTAAGCGCGGGTCATGATTTCACGCCAAATGACCGGATTGTCCCAAGCGTGTCGAATACGTCCCGGTTCGGCGGTGATCGCCTGACTTTTGGCGCGGTCTTCGGCGCGGGCTATGGGGTTGAGGCCGAGCGACGGTTCTGCGATCCGCAGGGCGGGGCGACTGGCGTCCTCCTCGAATTTTGAAACGGAATCGACGGCGAGGGCGTCTTCGAGCGATTGCTCTTCGTGTTCACGCCGCCAGGTATCTTCTTCGATCGTCGTCGGTCTCGCTTCACGGGATGGATTCCAAACACGAACCATCACGATCGCAACGAGATTGATCAGCACCACGAGCACGCCGCAAACGATCAGAAAGCCGCGAATCGGGCCGAGAACGACATCGGCGTCGACGGCGGGACGGGAAGCGACGAGAATCGCGGTCCACGGACTCAGCCATGTCGCCAGCCGAGCCGTCGAAACACCGTTGATCGACGAGCCGAACAATCCGAGACCGATTGCTTCACCAACGGCAATCCAAATCACGAGGATCAGCACCGTCGTCGCCAACGCTTGGAAGGTTTTGTCCCGCCAAAGAGCGATGCAGGAACCGAGACTTCCGCAGGCAAGCATACTGAACAGTGTCACAAGGAGCACACGGACGATCTGGTAATACGAAACGCCGCCGAGCATGGCGACGAACATGAAAACCGGCACGGAGACCGCGAGCATCATCATGATATTCAGCAGACTCGCGAAAAGTTTGCCGAGCACCAATTCACTGTTCGACATGCGGGTCAGCAGCAGCAGGAGCAGCGTTTTGCGGTCTTTTTCCTGCCCGACGGCTCCGGCGGCGAGCATGGCGGCGAAAAAAATCGCCAGAACCAACTGGACCGGCGCAAGGAATTGGAAGAGCATCGCACCGAAGCGGGCAAAGTCGCCGGGATCGGTCATCAATTGCGTACCGCTGACGACGAGCCACGCCGTCGAAATCAGCAGGAGAAGGAGTCCGGCGTAAACGCTTCGGACGATGTATGTCCAATCGCGACGGGGAGCGATCGTGATTTCACGTGTAAAAACGGGGCCGATAAGCATGGAACGTCAATAGGGGAGGGCGGATCAATGCCAAAACGAATGATCCGCCCATTTTACGCCTTTTTTTGCCGTTCGCAAGTTGAGCGACGAATCTACGTTAATACAAATCCTTAAAGAGCTTCCGCGTTTGCGGATCGTATTCGTATCCGAGATGCTTGAAAATCTCAATCACCGGATGACCGGGCTCACAGTTCGCCTCGACACGACGGCAGCGATGGTTGCGAGCTAAAACTTCCGTGGAATATACCAAACTCAAAACGGAATTGTTGCCTATTCCTTTATCAAATCGGTGGAGAAGCGAGATGTGGCACAGAGATTGGTCATGCATCGGCCGAAAAGAAATACACGCTCCAATGCCATCATTAGCGTGGGCAAGATAAACCTTATTGGAGGGAGTGATTTCATGTGACGTGTAAATCAACTCACCGCCCGGTGATTGGAAACAAGCCGCGAGTGTTGCAATATTACTTGGCGTACTTTTCCGAATATTGACATATTCCGATTGAAAGCCGTTGTGAAGAATCTTGTGACATTTAATCACTTTGCGTTGGATGAATACCCGATCAGCGGCGTCAATCATGATCGAGAAGTAATCGGGGATGAACGAAGAGTGGTTTTTGACAGCCAACGCATAGGTCGTAATCGTTTTCGCTTGGTCACGACGAACCAAATCGTGCGTGACTTTCATGGAAAAACCACTTCGAATCGAACCATCAACGACAACGACATCACTCCCCTTTATTTTGTCATCATCCATTCCATTGAGGAAGTAAGCCGAGTGATTGTCTCGATCGACTTTAGCCACAAGAGACGGCAACTGATCGAGAAGACCGGGCGAGAAATCGGCTCCAAGTTGTTCGAAAATACGGGTGAGTATCTTCGAGCCGGAATTTCCAATTGCCACCCAAACCAAAGTTTTCAGGAAATCCTGTTTTGCATTCGCATCGTCCGCAATTTCAGTCGGATAAAGGAGGGAAAGAAATCCCCGAATGCTCGACGAAACCTGCTTCCCGTGTAAGAAATATGTGCGCATATAAGTCCAACGGTAAAAGGCGTCTGATCGCCAAAGTATGAGACAACAACCCACCCGCAATAAAGGGGTTTCACTTCGTATCATTGAAACAGCAATCCTGCCGGATCGCCGTTTGCAGCAATACGAAAACAAAACCGACTCGAAGATAAAACAACGTCAAAACACCGGACGCCATCCACTCAACGCCGCTATGGAAATTCACAAGCGACAAACAGAAAAAATGCCGCTCAATCTTTCGCTGCGATTGCCAATATCTTGTCGACATCCGCCGGGGAAATACTCGACGGCGCCGTATAGCTACTGACAGCCGATGTAAAGCGTCTGGCATTTTCCTCGCTACATTTACTACAGACGGATCCGCCACCATCTCTGGACTCGTGCAGTTGATTTTTACAACCATCTTGTGCACATTGATGCCCACCCTCTTCAGCGTAAATCATTTCGGTCAGTTTACCGGAACGATAGTCCTTACAAAATGTTGCGGCGCTGTATCTGGGCAAATTTGATGTCGTCTGCGTCATTTGTGCTCTCTTAGAGGTGCTAGAGGTGAAACAGGTACCGTTATCATCATCGAACAAACAAGACTTATTCTTGGGCAAATTCGGAAAAAACACCCAATTAAACTCAATCCTAGGGGTTACACTCAAAAAAGTCAAGACCACCGCCTTTTTCGCGAGCGAGGCATTGGGCTTCGAAATCTGCAACCTCACTACAACCCGACCCCCAGGAAAAGATCGGCACAGTGTATCAGAAATCAAACGATTGGCAAGAGGGGGCACATTTTCGCCCATTTTGCGTAAGCTGTCAAGCACGAACGGAGCCACCGGCAAGTGCTTTGCCGAGGTTTTATTTGTGAAAACACTTGCCGCGAGTTTAGCGGTTCCCAACGAATGTTTGGGCATGTGAATTTGCCTGGGGCGCCACGCATAATCTCACCGACTACTGAAGTCACCCCATCAAGCTTAATTCTATCCCTTTTTTGCCGCCGATGAACGCGGATATTCGCGGATGATTCCCTGAAAAACAATCTGCGATCATCTGCGCAATCTGCGGCTAAATACTCTTTTAGGTTGGTGAGGTAGTGAAAGCACGGCATTATTTTTTCCCGTCGGGGATTTTGTAAACCTTGATGCTCCGGACCTGTGCAACGGCGAGTTTCGTGTCCGTCGGATCCCAGGCGACTTGCTTGTTCCAATCGGAGCGGGACGGGAGACGGCAAATCGGCTCCCATGTTTTCGTGTCGAAAACGTAACCGTCGGAATCATGCACGATGACCGCCAGTTTTTTCCCATCGTGGCTGAACGCCAAGGCGTTCACGATGCGGCCCAGGTGCGTGACGCAGTGGAGCATCTCACCGGTTTTGGCGTCCCAGGCGATCATGTTGCCGTCGTCGCCGCCGGTTGCGACCACGCCGTTCGGACCGAACGCGCAAACCGTGACCTTTCCGCCGTGCGCGTCGCTCAACCGATGGAGCACTTCGCCGCTTTCCGCGTCGTGAATGACCGCTCCTTGCTTATTGCCAACGATGACCCGCTTGCCGGACGGCTCCAGATCGCTCGAAACAGAGGCGGTGTCTTCAATCTCGAAGGAGCGAAGATGTTTTCGGTTCTCCAAATCCCAAATGTGTAACTCTTTTTCCGCCGCGAAACAAACGACTTTTCCGTCGGCCCGCACCGAAGCGCGACCACGGTAAGGAACGTTCGGCCCGTGCCATTGAACGTTTTCCTTGTCCTTGTCCGGTGCGGCGATGCAGATTTTCTGACCGGTGTAGAACACTTCGTCCGGCGGAACGAACGCAACGCTGTTCCCGGCGACGGCGATGTGCGCGAAGAAAACGATCTCGCCGCTCTCGACGTCCCGCAACGTCGCTCTTTTGTCGAATCCGCCGGAGAAAATCCGTTTGCCGTCGGAACTCCACGCAATGGAAACCACGGTGCTTTTGTATCCGCTGTATTTCCGTAACTGCTCCGCTTCCGGGATGGATTCGAACAGCGTTTTAATGTCGACCGACTCCGCGGCGAAAGCGGTCGCCGAGGCAAAACAGAACAACAGTACGAATGTTTTTTCGAGAAGTTTCATGATTGCAAAAGGGGCTGGTACGATCGCCGACGGTTCTATTTCTTTTCGGCGGGGATTTTGTAGATTTTCACGTCCTCCATTTGCGCAACGGCGAGTTTCGCGTCCGTCGGATCCCAGGCGATCTGTTTGCTCCATTCGGAACGGGACGGCAGACGGCAAATCGGCTCCCATGTTTTCGTGTCGAAAACATAACCGT
>JAVBPI010000002.1:0-17095 GCA_031549705.1 Thermoguttaceae bacterium | reverse complement strand
GAACGCTTCTCCGGCGAACGGACGGTAGAGCCGAACATTGACGAGACCGACTTTTTCACCCGCTTTGACGTGGTCGAGGTATTCTTCGATCACGCCGGTGGAGGACGCCATGGCGACGATCACGCGGTCGGCATCGGGAGCACCGAAGTAATCGAAAAGGTGATACTGACGACCGGTCAGCTTGGCGAACTTGTCCATTTCAGTTTGGACGATTCCGGCGACCTTGTCGTAATAATCGTTGCAGGTTTCCCGGGCTTGGAAGAAGACGTCGGGATTCTGGGCGGTTCCGCGGATGACCGGGTGATCGGGATTCAAGGCTCGCTGACGGAACGCGGTGAGGGCGTCCATGTCGAGCATTTTAAGGATATTTTCGTCGGAGATCGGCTCGATGCGGTTGACTTCGTGCGAAGTTCGGAAGCCGTCGAAGAAATGAACGAACGGAACACGGGATTTATAGGTCGCGGCATAGGCGATCATCGCCATGTCGTGGGTTTCCTGAACGGTTCCGCCGCAAAGCATCGCCCAACCGGTGCTTCGGCAGGCGAGAATGTCGCCGTGGTCGCCGAAAATGGAGAGGGCGTGGGCGGCGACGGTACGGGCCGACACATGGAAGACGGTCGGCGTGAGTTCACCGGCGATCTTGAACATGTTCGGGATCATGAGGAGCAAGCCTTGGGAGGCGGTGAACGTGCAGGTCATCGAACCGGCCTGAAGGGCGCCGTGGACGGCACCGGCGGCACCGGCTTCGCTTTGCATTTCGATGATTTGCGGAATGGTGCCGAAAATGTTCTTCTTTCCTTTGGCGGCCCATTCGTCGGCCAATTCGCCCATCGTGGACGACGGCGTGATCGGATAAATCGCCATGACTTCGTTGCAGGCATGGGCAATCAGGGTTGTCGCTTCATTGCCATCGACCATCTTGAAACGGTTTTCACTCACGAGGAACTCCTCAAAATCGGGTTGAAACTATGGTAAACATATCGATTGTAGGGATTGAGACGGAATATCTCCTACAAAATGATACCACACGCCGCTACTGTGGCACAGCCCCCCCGTTATTCACATCTTTCCCAAACGTCGGTCAAAAAATCTCACCCCCTGTTTGTGCGAAAATCAATTCCCCGATGTTGTCGAGAGACGATATCCCTTGGCGCGAAACGTCGTCGCATCCAATTTCCTTGGACGGCGAGTCGATGCCAGACGATCACCACCTTGAACAGCAAGGTCGACTGTTTCAAGGAGACGCTGTCATGGTTGAACTTCACCCAAACGAGATTGCCTATTCTGTCGTTTGCCATTAGAATGAACTCGCCAACTGTTTACCTTGACGCCGACTCGATTCAATCCTTTTCGATGTTTCGTGAAGACGTCTCCTTGACGGTCAGGGTTCGAACCATCAAACCATTTCGGAGCACCTCATGAAAAATCGCGACACGACCTCGCGCCGTGAATTTCTATCGCAATCCTTGAAAGCAACCGGAGCCGTCACCGCTGGAACGGTATTGACGACTTCACTGGGAATCACCCGATGCGCCCATGCGGCGGGCGACGACGTCATCAAAGTCGCCCTGATCGGATGTGGACGCCGTGGTCGCGGCGCGATTTTCGATCGGTTCAACGTCGGCGACAACGTGAAACTGGTCGCGATTGCCGATCTCAGTCAACAGCGGCTCGATCAATGCGTCGACGTCTTGAAAAAAGAAGAAAAGTTCGCCGTGAATGTCGACTTGCCTCAGGAGCGGATTTTTTCCGGTTTCGACGGTTATCGAGCCGCGATCGACTGCGCCGATCAAGTTATCGTAACGTCTTTTCCGGGATTTCATGTTCCGCATTATGAATACGCGGTGCAAAAAGGAAAGCACGTTTTCGTCGAAAAACCGTTCTGCGTCGATGCCGAAGGATACCGACGCTGCATGGCGGCAAACAAAATCGCCGAGGAAAAGGAGTTGACCGTCTTGAGCGGTTTCCAGCGACGTCATCAAAACAGTTATCTCGAATGGATTAAACGGATTCATGACGGCGTGCTCGGCAACGTGCTGAACATGCGCGTCTTCTGGAACCAGGGGGGAATCTCCTTGCGAGCCCAGCGAAACGAAGGTGAATCCGAAATGAATTTCCAGCTCCGCGACTGGTACGTCTTCAATTGGCTCAGCGGCGACTTCAATCTTGAACAGCATTGCCATAACATGGACGTCGGCAACTGGATCATCGGCAAAGGGGATCCGCTGGCGCATCCGGTTTTCTGTACGGGAATGGGCGGACGCCAAGCGCGTCGTTCGCCATGGATGCAGCCGAACGAATGCGGCAACATCTTCGATCACCACTGCGTCGAATACCGTTACGCCGACGGAACGGTCATGCACAGCCAATGCCGGCAAATTGCGGCTTGTTGGAACATGATCGGCGAACGGGTCCAGGGAGACAAAGGGGTCGGCGGCGACGGCTGGCTCGAACCGAAGGACGCCCCGAAATGGACCTACCCGAAAAATTCCGCGGACAAGAGCCCTTACGTCCAGGAACACATCGATCAGGTCGACGCCATTCGTAACGGAAAGAAATTGCACGAAGGCTGGTTCGCCGCGACATCGAGCATGATCGGCGTGATGGGCCGCATGGCAACCTACAGCGGCAAGGAAATCAAATGGGACGAAGCCGTCGCCAAAGGAAAATCGCTCTTTCCGTACGACAAGGAGCTGACCTTCGACACCGCTCCGCCGGTGATGCCGGGCCCCGACGGTTCCTACGAAGCGACGACGGCGATACCGGGGCTCTACAATCCCTATGAAGACGCTTGACTGCGCTGTCTGTAACACACCGGAGGTTCGGAGGACCGACAAGCACCACCAACGGGCAAGGAACGGCGAACAAGGATTCGCTCCGACTTTCCGTTGCGACATTTCAATGGGAGCGTTTTCGAATAAGGGGCTAAATTGATGTTGTCCGAACGCACGAATTCCGGAAGAATGGACGTTTTTCACGACGAACGGATTCGCCATGCCTTCCAACGAACACCCGAACGAAAATCTCGAAGACATGCGCCGCCAGAGCGACGAAGCCAAACGCCAGTACGATACCCTCGACATGAAGCCGGGAGAGTCCCTCCGCGATTTCGAATATCGTGTCAAACGACATTCCGACAAACTTCTCGCGCTCAAGGTCGCCGAAAAAGTCCAATGGCAATTGATCGAACAGGACGCCCGCGACGCCGAGGAAGAACTCAAAAAAAGAACTCCCGATCTTCGCGGAGAAATCGCCGTTTCGCATTCGGGGCTGGCGGGACGTCAACATCCTCTTGCTCGGAGGCAACGAGATTCGAATCGTCTCCCGCTTCTTCGCCAAGAATAAAAAACGCTCCGAAAAAGGAAAGGGCTTTCATCCCGGACTCGCCTTGCTCGGCGTTTCCGAACGACTTTCTCCCGCGACGCTCGACCTGATCGCCAAGTCCGCCGCCTCCCTGCAAGGAAGGTGTCTTCGAGTGAACGATCCGTCGCTCACGGCATCGTTCGCGGTCGGCGTCCCACGCTTCGGGCAGGAACAAATCCTGGTCGATGGTCGTGTGAAAGTCGCTGCCGTTATTGTTACGGGGCGGGCGTTCTCGTACCTTTTTTAACGAAACTCGTCTCGTCGATGATGCCGATGGAATGTTCGCCGACATGTTCCTTGGCGACGATTTTCTGCAATTTGTTCCGCATCCGCTGGTGATCCCAGACTTGCTTGGCGAGGAACCACTGGACGGATCGCGTGGGGACCTTGGCTTGGAGGGCGATCGCCTCGGCGTTTTTCCAGGGCAGATTGGACATCAGACCTTGGATGTAAATCCGGAAAAAATACCGGGTATTTTTGTCTTGGGCGCAGGACTCGACGCGTCTGAGAAAACGACTCAAATCGGTTCGAATTCCGCGAATATCCATCGAATTCATTACGGTGTCCTCCATGAAGGCAAGTTCCATGAAAGACGTATTTTACAACATTTTTAACAATCAACGCAATGCCATTTCATTGCGCTGTAGTAATAGGCAGGGGCGAAGGATGAGGCAAGTCGCCGAACATGCCGGGGTACGCGCCGCAGGTCCTCATGGGCCGGATTTTCCCATGAATATCGCCGAAATTGGCGGTTTTCCCCATGCAATCATCAGAGGTACGGATTAACAGTCCGCCGCTCTAACCAACTGAACTACGGGCGTCTGCGGCCACAATACCGGACGCAATCTCAGTCGATTATTTTTGAAACGGGAATCTCGACGATCCCGCTCGCACCGGCGGCTTTGAGCAGCGGAATCAACGTCCGAACTTTCGACTCTTCAATGATCGTCGAAACCGCTTTCCAATTTTCGTCCGATAAACTCGAAATCGTCGGATTTTTCAGTGCACCATGGGCTTCGTTCAATACGACAACGACCTTGCCGATTAAATCGTTCGGCACATTCATCATCAAGCTGACCTTCCCCTCGGCGGCCATCGTTCCACGCAACATCATCACGATGTCGTCGATCTTCTTTTGCTTCCACGGATCCTTGTAGGAATCGTGGTTTGCAATGAATCGCGTCGTACTTTGAAGCACCTCGGCAACAATCCGAAGTTTGTTCGCTCGGAGAGAACTGCCCGTTTCCGTCACCTCGACAATCGCGTCCGCCAGTTTCGGAGCCTTCACTTCCGTCGCGCCCCAACTGAACTCGACGTTCGCCGTAACGCCATGCTTGGCAAGGAACTGCGTCGTCAAGCCGACTGCTTCCGTCGCAATTCGTTTCCCTTGCAGATCCGCAACCGTTTGAATCGGTGAATCTTCCGGAACACAAAGCACCCAACGAACCGGACGGCGGCTGACTTTCGAAAAACGAAGTTCCGCGACTTCATGCACATTCGATTGCGTCTCGACAATCCAGTCATATCCGGTCAATCCGGCGTCCAGAGCACCATTGGCGACATATCTCGCCATTTCCTGCGCTCGAATCAACAGGCATTCGATTTCTTCATCGTCGATCGTCGGGACATAGCTCCGCGACTGAATCGTTATGTTGTAGCCACTCTTCTTAAAAAGTTCGGCGGTTGCTTCCTGGAGACTTCCAGCCGGAATTCCAAGTTTCAGTATCGGCATCGCTTCAAGGGGGTTGGGGGTTTTCTGCAAAAGGTCATTGTCCCATCTTTTGGAGGACTGTCAATCGGCGGTTCAGCCGGGGTTGCACTACTGGAGGTATTGGCTTGGTATTCTTTGAATAGACTTTAATTGACCGCCCCTCTCCCGAGGGAGAGGGGACGGATATCAACGACGTGTTCAGTGAATGCCTGGTCAAAATCCTCACTACGCTCCATCCCCGACTCTTCCATTCACATTTTCAGGGTTCCGACGATTTCGGTGACGCTTGTCGCGCGGAGTTCACCTAAGGCGGCGGGAAGCGCATCGAGAATCTCCATCGTCGCGGTCGGATGATAAAAATTAGCGGTTCCGACCTGAATCGCCGACGCACCGGTCACGAAAAACTCCATGGCGTCGTCAATTGTCTCGATGCCGCCGATCCCAATGATCGGAATTTGCACGGCGTTGTAAATTTGCCGAACACATCGCAATGAAATCGGTTTGATCGCCGGACCGCTAAGGCCGCCGAATCCGTTCCCCAGCCGTGGACGCCGATTTCTCCAATCGACCGCCAGCCCGAAACAGGTATTTGTTGCAGCGATGAAGTTGGCGCCCCCGTCTTCCGCTCCTTTGGCGATTTCAGCGATGTTCGCGACATTGGGCGAGAGCTTAACGATGAGCGGCAGCGAAACCACACGGCGGAATTCCGAGACGATTCGGCGGCAAAGGGAAGCGTCCGATGCAAAATCAACTCCACCGCTGACGTTTGGGCATGAAATATTGAGTTCCACGGCGGCAATTCCATCAACGTTCCGAATCTTTTCGCCGAAAATCGGACAATCATCCATGCTTTTCGCCGCGAAACTGAGCACGATTGGCGAACCAAGCATCCGCAAATAAGGAAGCTTCACCCGGATAAACTCGTCAAGTCCGTCGTTGTCCAAACCGATCGAGTTGAGCAGTCCGGATGCCGTTTCAACCGTTCGGGGCGGCCTGTTGCCCGCTCGTGGAGCCAGCGTCACCGTTTTCGGAACAATCCCGCCGAGCCGAGACAGGTCGACGATCGATTCCATCTCTTTGGCATAACCGAAAGTACCGGACGCCACGAGAATCGGATTCGAAAAAACGTCTTCGATGCGTTCCTGCATGGATTCAATCCTAAGAGTAAAAGTTAGGGAGATTACGGTTCGACGGGAATGATTTTCGGCATCGGAATTTTGGTCCCGTGAACGCCTCCGTATTGTGCGACGATTTCGGTGTATCCGAGACGTAGAAAATCCCAGAGCTCCGGCGGGGGATCGTGTTTCAGCCAAACATCGACGAATTTTCGAACGACGGCGTCGTATTGCTTTTGCGAGGATCCATGGGCAAAACAACGTCCTTGGAACCGTCGTAAATCGCCGTTGAACTCAGGGCTGACGTGGTAAAGTTCGTGAACGATCGTCTCCAGCTTGTCCGACAATTTCAGTTCGATAAATCGCGGCACATAGAAATAGAGGATGTAAAGATATTCGACGCCGTCGTTGCGGACGCAACGTTGAACCATCCAGTCCTTTCCTTTCATGTGCATGCGTGTTTCGCCGAACTTGAAGCGAAGGGGCGTTGTCGTCGCAAAAACGCCGAACGGGGCGCTGTGTTTCGTTTGCGAAAAACTGATGGCGACCCGACTCATATCAATGTGTCCCAATTCGGGAACACGAAAACAGATGTCTTCGCAGACTTTTGAGATCGCGGCCGTATAATCAAACGACCGGGACAACTTGCCCGGTCGTTTCGAAGAATGTGTCATGGAATGTCCTCATGAAGAGACAAAGCTCGGAACATCCCCACCCATGCGTCCATCGAAGAATTATTCGACGGCAGGGCGTTGAGCTCGCGGCTTTTTGACGCGGTCATTTTTGCCGACAAACTCCAAGATAGCACGCCGACCGGCATCACCGAGACGAAAACCGGCGAGTTTCAAAATCCGAGTATATCCGCCGTTTCGCTCTTCAAAGCGGGGACCGACAACATCGAAAAGGATTCGAACCGCTTCTTTGTCACCGATTAATTGCAGAGCTCGCCGTCGAGCTGCCAGAGCCGGAGAAACGGTTTTATTCCACTCTTGCCACCGATCGCTTTCACGCCATTTTTTCCATTCAGCGGAACCACGGTCCGCTTTGACCGTAAGTTTCTCAGCATCCCGCAGATGTTTTTGCGCGTTTTTGGCGAGTGTAACACATTTTTCCAACAGCGGGCGCACTTCCTTAGCCTTTTCCAGCGTCGTGACGATACGACCGGGTACTTTGGGAGCGTTGTCGTCGTCCGATGCATCACGTTCCGTCATCAAAATCGCGATGATAAGATTTTTGAGGAGTGCTCGTTGATGGTTGGGGTTTCGACCGAGTTTACGTCCCTTGTGCATGTGTCGCATGATTCCACCGTCTTTTCTAAACTGATGATTTTGTTGTCGCCGTCCTGCGGCGTCTATTATTCAATACCGTAAACCCTGACATGGGGAATTTCGTGGAATTTACCCCTCTTGTCCGGCGGCGCCTTGCACCCTCATTCCGAGCCGCAAGCCGAGAGATTCAAGCTTGCTTTTAACTTCCGTCAACGTCGTTTCTCCAAAATTTCGAACTTCAAGCAACGAATCTTCCGTTCGAGATACCAAATCACGAACGGAAAGAATCTTCTCCGCTTCAAGACAGTTCGTTGCTCGAACGGAAAGATTCAACTCCGCAAGACTCATCATCAACTTCGACTCAAGCGCCGGATCACTTCCGGGAACTCCTGCCGATTTTGCCTTGGAAAGCACGAAAGCGTCGAGGTTATCATACTGAAGGAACGGATTCAAATGCTTTCGCAAAATTTTCGCTGCTTCAACCAAAGCGGATTCCGGCTGGAGCGAACCATCGGTCCAAACCTGAATCGACAGCTTGTCGTAATTTGTCTTTTGACCGACACGAGTTTCTTCGACGGAATACTGGACACGCGTCACCGGACTAAATGCCGCGTCAAGTGGAATAAAACCGATCTCTTCACCTTTGTCCCGAATGAAAGCAATCTGCTCGGTTGCCGGAACATATCCACGTCCATTTTCGACGACCATCTCGATTTCGAAATCGATGTTATCCGTCAGCGTCGCGATGTGGTGATCAAGGTTGACGATGGTCACGGTGGGATCGACTTGAATGTCTCGAGCCGTAACCGCTCCCGACTTGGTCTTTGCAATTCGCAGAACTTTCGGCTTGTTGTCGTGGTTTTTAACGACAAGCGATTTTATGTTCAGGGAAATTTCCGTGACGTCTTCGAGCACCCCCTTTAAAGAGGTGAACTCATGCAAAGCGCCTTTAATCCGAATACGGGTAACCGCACTTCCTTCGAGGCTGGAAAGCAAAACACGACGCAAGCTGTTTCCAATGGTATTTCCGAAGCCGCGTTCAAAGGGTTCCGCAACGAACTTTCCGTAAGTCTCCGAAAGTGTTTCACGTTCGGGTGAAACCTGACTCGGAAGCTCCAAACCTCGCCAACGAATACGCATAGAAATCTCCGCTGAACCGAATCGATTTTGTAATAATGCCGCCGCTCACCAAATCCGCACGGTTCAACAGACGGTTTCGACCGACGACAAAACTGTATCTTAAACGAGGTTTGACGACTATTTGGAGCAAAGTTCGACGATCAGGGCCGAATTGACCGGGATCGAAACGTCACCAGCTTCCGGCAAACGCATGATGATTCCTTTCGGAATATTGTCGTCGGCACGATGCAGGAAATCCGGAACGTCGCGGGAACCATCTTCAATGACAGTTTTGATTGCTTTGATACTGTCCGGACGATTCTTGACGGTCACGACATCGCCGACACGGATCAAGTAACTGGGGATATCGACCCGATGACCATTGACTTGAATATGACCGTGGGCAATCCACTGACGCGCTTGGGCGCGGGACGCACCAAAGCCGAGACGGAAAACGATGTTATCCAAACGCCTTTCCAGAATCGTCATCAGATTCTTACCGGTATTCCCCTTTTGACGATCCGCCATATCAAAATACTTACGGAACTGCTTTTCGAGCACTCCATAATAATTCTTGACTTTTTGCTTTTCACGAAGGTGAACGCCGTAGTCGGTCAGCTTGCCTCGTTTGGCACCGTGCATGCCCGGCGGAGTTGCCCGTCGTTGGAACGCACATTTATCGCTATCGCAACGAGCTCCTTTGAGAAAGAGCTTCGTACCTTCACGCCGACATTTTCGGCAAACAGCCTCTGTATTACGCGCCATGGAATTCTGGAGACGATCGAGTTATATTGGAAAGAAATATGTCTGTTTTGATGACAATTAAACACGGCGACGTTTTTTAGGTCGACATCCGTTGTGGGGAAGCGGCGTCACATCTTCAATCGTTTTAACGGTCAAACCCGCCTGCTGCAAAGCGGTAATCGCACTTTCACGGCCGCTTCCGGGCCCCTTGACCTTGACGTCGACTTCTTTCATGCCGAATTTCATCGCTTTTTCGGCGGCTTGCTGTGCGGCCATTTGGCCGGCGAACGGCGTGCTTTTACGGCTTCCCTTGAAGCCTGACGTTCCGGCGGTCGCCCAACAAAGGGTATCACCCTTGGCGTCCGTGATAGTCACGGTCGTGTTGTTGAAAGTCGCCTTGACGCAAGCGACGCCTGAAGCGACATTCCGCTTGACTTTTCGTTTCTTCGTCGTTGAAGTTGCTTTAGCCACGTTGATTCCCTTTTTATGTTATGCTGAATATATGTCGAAGAGAAATCTGACCCGGAAGTGCGTCATTAGCGCAAATCCTTGACCCCCTTTTTTCCGGCGACGGTCTTTTTCGGCCCCTTACGGGTTCGGGCGTTGGTCCGTGTTCGCTGACCACGGACGGGCAATCCTTTTCGATGCCGAACGCCACGATAGCAGCCGATTTCGCGCAAACGCGCAATGTTTTGGTTAATCTGACGGCGAAGCTGACCTTCGACCGTGTAATCATTGTCGAGCAGGACCGCGAGTTTGGCCAAGTCGTTTTCACCAAGATCTTTCGCCTTAACCACCGGATCGATACTCGCTTTCCGGCAAAGCTCACGGGCAATCGCGGGCCCGACGCCGTAAAGGTAGGTCAAGGAAATAACGATCTGGCGATTGTTCGGAATATCAACACCCAAAAGACGCGGCATTGTCTGTTCTCCAAAAATTTCGAATGGTAGTCGGGATTATCCTTGACGCTGCTTGTGTCGCGGATTCGATTTGCAAATCACATAAACGCGGCCCCGTCGCTTAACGACCTTGCAGTTTTCGCAGATTCGACGTACGCTTGCTCGGACTTTCATAGTACACCTCGTTGAAACCCCACACGGGGAATGGTGGGGAAATTTCACTGCCAACCTTAGAGGCAGTCTCCCCCAATGAAATCGAAGAGTCTCCCATTCTATGAGCCGCCCCCCGGTTTGCCAAGTACTCCCCCCTTCTTTACATGAAAAATTCCTGTTTCGTGCAAAAAACGGGAAAAATGAAGGGGAAAGGGGGCGGTGATCGACACGGGGCGTCGGCGTTTCAGGAGGTGAAAAGGCGATTGAAGTTACTTTGCACCGGGTTTACCTTCCAGGCGTTCGACCATTTCGAGATCGCGTTCGGCTTTTTCAGTGTCGCCGATCATTCCGTAGGTTGCGGCACGGTTTTTGTATGCCGAGGCGTATTTCGAGTTCAATTTGATCGCGGCCGTGAAACTTTGGATCGCCTGCTTGAACTTTCCCTGAATGCGCTGAACCAACCCAAGGTTCAAAAACGCGCTAAAATGTTTCGGGTCGATTTCGATCACCTTTTCGTAATCGGCAACGGCTTCGTCGAGCTGGCCCGTTTTGGTGAAAAGAACTCCTCGGTAACAGTAGGTGGAAGCGTTGTTCGGCTGTCGGCGGATCGCTTCGGTGTAGTCGGTGATCGCTTCCTGGGTGTTTCCCAGTTTTCCTTGAAGAGCCCCGCGATTGAGATACGCCTTGGCGTTGTTCGGCTCCATTTTCAGGACCGTGTTGAAATCCTCCAACGCGCCGATCTGGTCGCCGAGCGCCAACTTTGCCTGTCCGCGGCTGAGATAAGCGTCGACATTGCGTGGCGCAAGGCGGATCGCTTCTTCGTAATCGTCGAGTGCTTTCTGCTGGCGTTTCAGCAAGGCGTAAACGGCGCCGCGACAACAATAGGCTTTGGCGTACCTCGGGTTCAATTCGATGGCCCGCGAATAATCGACCAGCGCTTTCTCCGGCTGCTCCAACTTCGAGTAGACGTACCCGCGATTCATGTACGCTTTGTAATCGTTCGGGCTTAATTGCACGACTTTCGAGTATTCATCGACCGCTTCCTCGTTGCGTCCGAGCGCTTCGAGGACGTTGCCTCGGTTTCCATGCGCACGGAAATGATTCGCGTCGATCGCCAACGCCTTGTCGTAGTCTTCCAAGGCGTCCGGGGAGTTTCCGTTGGCGATGTGGACGAGCCCCCGCGCAACATACGGATCGGCGTCCTTCGGGGAGAACTCGATCGCTTTCGTGTAATCCTCGTACGACTTGACGAGATTCCCGAGCGAAAAATAGATCATCCCCCGATTGTAGTACGCTTTCCCGTAGTCCGGCTTGATTTCGACGGCACGATCCAATTCGGATATCGCTTTTTCGTTCTCACCCTTCTTGCGGTAGACGCAGGCGCGGTTGAAGTAGGCGGCGGCTTCCTTCGGCGAGAACTTCAGGACGGCGTTATAGCTCTCGATCGCCTGGTCGAACCGGCCGAGCGCCTCGAAAGCGTTTCCGCGACAATAATAGGCTTCGATGTAACGGGGGTTGACCGAAATCGCGCTGTTGAAGGTCTCGATCGCTTGATCGTAGTCCTTGCGCTTCATGAATTCAAGGCCGCGTCGAAGGATGTCTGATTCGTCGAACATAGAGATGAGGTGTTGGGGATCGGGCATCGGGTGTTGGAGGGAAATCCGTTTGCGTCTTCCCAATACCCAACACCGAAAACCCAACGCTCCGTATTATTTTCGTACAATCCAGGTCTGGAGCGCGTTTCGGAGCTTGATCGGATCGATCGGCTTGGTCAGGTGGTCGTTCATGCCGGACTCGAGGCTTCGCTGGTAGTCGACGTCCATGGCGTTGGCGGTCATCGCCAGGATCGGCAGCTTGTCGATCTCCGGTTTGCTTAAATTTCGGATCTCCCGTGTTGCGGTGAGCCCATCCATGATCGGCATCTGGATGTCCATTAAAACCAGGTCGAAGTCCCGATCCCGCACCGCTTCGACCGCTTCGACGCCGTTGTTGGCGACACTCAATTCGACACCGAGCATCCGCAGGAGTTCCGACGCGACCATCTGGTTGATCTTATTGTCCTCGACCAGGAGAATTTTGGCCCCTTTGACGTTGTCCACAGGGTCCGGAAACTGTTCGGCTTGAGGCGAGGCTTTCCTGGCGGGATCGAACACGCCGCACAGGGCGTCACGCAGCGAAACATGTGTCACCGGTTTGACGAGGAACCCGGCGAGACCAAGCCCGCGAGACTGTCGAATACATTCACTGCGGTCGTAAGCGGAGACCATCAAAATCTGCGGCAGTTCGGCGATTTCCTTGGAAGCGCGAATTCGTCGTACTGTTTCAAGGCCGTCCATTCGAGGCATTTTCCAGTCGAGGAGCACTGCTTCATACGGATCGCCGGCATGCGCCGCATGCGCCAAAGCAGAGATCGCCCCCTGTCCGGAATCGACGGCATCGACACGCATCTCGAACGCCATGACGATCCGTTTGATGATTTCCCGCGCCGAAGAGTCATCGTCGACGACGAGAACCCGTTTTTTCGTCAAATCAACCGCGGTTTCGCCCTGTTTATGCGGCAATCTCGTGAATGTGGCGCCGAATCGGAACGTCGTTCCGTGATTCGGCCTGCTGGAAACTTCGATCGCTCCTCCCATCAGTTCGACAAGATTTTTCGAAATGGCAAGCCCCAGGCCCGTCCCACCATATTTTCGAGTCGTCGATCCGTCTGCTTGCGAAAACGATTGGAAAAGCCCACCGATTTGCTCTTCCGTCATCCCGATGCCGGTGTCTTGGATTTCGAAGCGAAGCGAAACTGTCTCGGAGTCCGGCGGCGTCGGAGCCATATCGACGTAGAGCGTGATCGATCCTTTTTCCGTGAACTTGACGGCATTGTTGACTAAATTGGTCAACACTTGCCGCAATCGCAGCGGATCGCCGAGGAGATGGTCGCAAACGTCGGAATTGACGCGGAGAATCAGGTCGATTCCTTTGTCTTTCACCTTTTGCTCGATCAGGTCGACCGTTTCGGTCAGGACTTCCGTCAATTGGAACGGAATCTGCTCCAACTCGATTTTTCCCGCTTCGATCTTCGAGAAGTCGAGAATGTCGTCGATAATACCGAGCAGATTCGTCGCCGCAGTCTGAATTTTCTGGAGGTAATCGTGCTGTTTCGGCGTCATCTCGGTCTGGAGACAGAGATACGTCATTCCGATCACCGCATTCATCGGGGTCCGGATTTCGTGGCTCATTCGGGCGAGGAACTCGCTCTTGGCGCGGGTTCCGGACTCCGCCAAATCCCGGGCGACCATGAGCGCTTTTTCGGTCCGTTTCAGCGCCGAAATGTCGACCAACCAAGCGAGAATGGCGGGTTTCCCCTCGTAATCGATCTTCAACGCCGTGAATAGAACGTCTCGAACCGAGTTGTCCGCCCCGTACATTTGAATATGGACGTTATCCACAATTCCTTTGTGGTTGATCTCTTCCATCATTGCATACCGGTCGGCGGAGCTGATGTACCGGTGAAGGGTGGAATCACCCACACGGAGGCCGAACATTTCAGTGAACCGTTTGTTCAGCCGCCGGACAATGGAGTTTTGAGTAATCGCGATGCCGATCGGGCTGGTTTCGACGAGCTGTTCGAGAAAAAACCGTTCCTGCTCGAGCGATTTTTCCGTTTTTTCCCGAATGATCGCCGCCGCAATCATCATTCCCGCCGCTTTGAGAACTCCGGCTTCCGAGTCGTTCCAAACCCGTTCCTGGGTGCAGTCGTCGAATCCGATGAAGCCCCAAAACTCGTTCTCGAACATGATCGGAGCGACGAGAATCGAGATGATTCCCTGCGGCCCCAACTGCTCCTGTTCCGCTTGCGGCATGTTGCGAACAAGATTGTTGATGCACTGGTCCTTGGTGAGAATCGCCTCCCACGTCGGAATCGCTTCCTCGAACGCAATGTCGACCGTCAGCTCGTTTCCCTGTTGCGGTTCGGCGCCGAGGGACCATTCGTAAACCTGTGTCGTGTAACGTCTTCCGTCCGCCCCATAGCTGTTTTTCCAGATATAAACCCGGTCGACTTGCGACGCTTTGCCGAGGAGGTCGAGCACCCTCCAGATCGCCAGATCGAAACTCATGCCCGACGTCGACGCGGACAGCAGGATTCTCGCCGCTTCGTTGGACGCCGCCAGAAGCCGATCGCGGCGGTTGACCGCTTCCTCCGTCGATTTTAACAGCGTGACGTCTTGAATGGACCCAGCGAAAGCGATCGGCGTGCCATTCGGCGCAAAACGGCAGGCGCCGCCCCGGGAATTCAGCGTGATCCAGCGACCGTCTTTCGCGGCGACACGATAGACGACATCGTAATTGGTGTTGACGCCGGTCACCATTTCGGTAAACGCCTCAACCGAGCGTTCGCGGTCGTCCGGATGGATCATTCCGCTCCACTTTTCCGTCGTGAACGGCGAGAGATCCTCGTGGGAGTACCCGTATTTTTGAAGAAACCCGACACTGACGTCGAACGAGCCGGTTTCCGCCGACCACTCCCACGATCCGAGTCCCGCCCAACGAAGGACATTGTCCAACTGTTCCCGCATTCGGTCGCTCGGCGTATCAGAGTTGGATGGGGATAAGGAAGGCTTGTCGGACATGGTAGCAGCCGCGAGCGGCTCGGTACGTTGGCGTAATCAACAAAAAATCGTCCGCCCATTTTACCTTGCAAAATATCGGCGGTCAACTCCGATTTCAGGATGTTGTGAAAGGCATGATTGCGGTCTTGTTTTCGGATGTCGTCACGGCTATAATTCTCCCTCAATGATTGATCATTCCTTCAACCCCAGCCCTTCCATGAAAATCAAGCGACGACAGTTTATCGGAGCGGCGACGCTCGGCGTTTTGGCGACCGGCCTGCATGTTCAAGGCCAGGACGAGGTCAAGAAGGATCTCCCGGCGGTTCCGACCGTCCCGTTGACGAAGGAAATCAAATGCAGCCGAATCGGTTTCGGTACCGGGATGCGCGGCGGCAATCGGCAGTCGAACCTGACCCGCCATGGTCGGGAAAAGGGGCTCCAACTGCTCCATTACGCGTACGACCACGGCGTAAGGTTCTTCGACTGTGCCGACCTTTACGGCACACACCAGATCGTTGCCGACGCGATGACCGGTAAGCCGCGCGATTCGTACACGATCGTCTCGAAAATCTGGGTGCGGCCCGGCGGAATTCCGGAAAAGGAACGTCCCGAAGCGGATATCGTGATCGCCCGATTTCTCAAGGAGCTGAAAACCGATTACATCGACGTGCTGCAAATCCATTGCATGGACAAGGCGGATTGGACGACGACGTTTGAACCGATCATGGAACAGCTCGAAAAATTGAAACAAAAAGGAATGATCCGTTCGCACGGTATCAGCTCCCACTCGAATGTCGCCACGGAACTTGCCGCGAAGACTCCGTGGACCGACACGGTTCACATCCGGATTAATTCGGAAGGGATGAACATGGACGGCCCGAAAGACGATGCCGCCGCACGGGTCGCCGAAGGGGTTCGGACCGCAAAACTCTGCAAGGCGGCAGGCCAGGGAATCATTGCGATGAAAGTCGTCGGCGAAGGAAAAATGGCCGGCGACGCCGCGTTACGGAAAAAATCGGCCGCATTCGTCAAAAGTCTCGACTGCGTCGACGTGATGATCGTCGGATTCGATGAAATCGAACACATTGCGGAATTCATCGAAAACGCGTGTTGAAAACAAAAGCCGGAATCAAGCCGCCGTACTTTCAAGATGCCGGCCGGCGCAATGGCGGTCGACTTCGTTATCGCGTCTAAAACGCAATCGATATATTTTGTGCAGAAACCGATGATCCGTATCCTTTTCGGTTCCCACGGTTGGCCGTGCGGGCTGCACGAAGTCGCGTCCCACGTCCAGCGGCTCGGCTTGGCGGAGGTCGTGCTCGTTCCGCTGGGCAACGAGTTCGAACGCCGATTGATCGAGTTCCGTCCGCATGTCGTCGGCCTTCGGATCGAGGGGGGACTTCTCGACACGGTTTGCGGTTGGACCGAAAAAATCCGTTCATTAATCGAGACGACGATCGTTCTCGGCGGCCCGACGGCGACGTCGCATCCGGTCGAGGTGCTGGAGGAAACCGGCGCCGATTATGTTTTCGCCGGGGATGCCGAAATTCCGTTCGAAATTTTTCTCGAAGCGGCACGCCACCGCGATTCCCGTGACGCTTTGCCGACGATTCCGGGAATCGCCTACCGTTGGGGAAACCGTTCGTCCGTCAATCTCGCTGCCGAAGATGACGCAACGGGAAGGCCGACCCCGTTCGTCGACGAGGAAACGCTCCGTGCCGATCGGTTGGACTGGTCGCTCCTGCAAGCGTTCGAAAACGTTCCCGATCCACTCGATTCGCTGTATTTCACCGGAGGACGCGGTTGTCCGGGACGTTGCACGTTTTGCGCAAAACTACACGGCTCGAAATTGCGCACGAAAACGGCTCGACAACTGATCGACGAGATTCGCGGGGCCGACGAATTGGTCCGAACCGGCAAACTCCGCCTGACCGCCTGGCCGCTCTACGAGCAGGTCGACGATCCGAATTGGCGTTCGCTCTCCGTGAGTTGGTGTTCGGTTTTCGACGAGGACTTTTTTCTTTCGAAAAAACGAGCAGTCGAGTTCTTGCAACTTTGGGACTTTTACAAATTTTCGCAACGGTATCGGCTCGGCTTCCAGACGAATCCGTGTTCGCTCTTG
>JAVBPI010000011.1:0-123810 GCA_031549705.1 Thermoguttaceae bacterium | reverse complement strand
TTAATTGAAAAACCTGCTGATAAAATGGAAAGTGTAAATAGAATGACTATGATGTTTTTCATAACCCGGGAGCCCCGATAGACGGCAGGATGCACGAACCGTACTGGCATTTCCGCTCCGAAAAATAGACCGCGAGATGGTCGTTCCGCTTCCAATTTCGCCAACATCGTTAAAAAATTCACTATCTTTTCCTGTAATGGTGTCATATGCTGAACATTAGTTAATCCCAAGGCGGCAGGGCCGCCAGCCAAAACGAGCTTCCGCTCGGATAAGTGTTTCGCTCCCGATGGTCGCTTACTTCGCGAAAAAAATTCACGATGTCCAATGTTATACCGTAACTCGGCATGACGGTAGCCTTCGGCTTCAGTATAGCAGAGACTCAACGAAGCTGCAGGTATACTTTTCGCCAAGCGTACAGTTCATTCCGTCTACGGTATATCGCTTTTCGCTTGTTCCATGAGGTTTTCAAGGAGAGATTCGGCTCTGGCCGCATTTTCGCCAAGCGTCATCGCAATCGTTTCGGCCATCTGAATTTGCTGTTCGAGAAGTTCACGAGCCTGGGCGATCGTACGCTCTCGAAGATTATCCAAATTCGTTTGGCTAAGCCTCATTCCGGTAATGTTCATGAAGATTCCGATATATTGTTTCTCCTCCGGAAGCGCATAGAAATATTCATGGCACACCAAGTTGTAATTCGGGTGTTCAACCGTTAAATCCAACACTTCCGTAGACTTGGTCGCAGCCAATCGTTCGAACGGTTCCGGATCCATCAGGTACGACACCGGCTTGCCGCAGACCGCGTTGGAACACTGGAAATACTGCCGGAACGCCGGGTTCATGCTCAAAATATTCAGGTGTTCGTCCAGGACGAGAATCCCGTTCGGACTCGTTTCGATGACCCGATCGAAGCGCTGTTCGGCGAGCATCTTGAAATACGGGACGCACATTTCCGTTTCGGCATATCCTTCGATCACGGCGATCGCCATGTCACGGCACGTCGGATAGCCGCACGCGCCGCAATCGAGTTGCTTTTCGGGGAGCGACTTGCCGGTTTTTTCGAACACGTCGCGGATTTGTTGTTCGGTAATATCCTTTTTCTTCGGCATCCGGGGAATTTCGAATTGCGTTGTCAGCGTATCGAGGAATTTTTCCTCTTCCGGCGAGAGCACGCTGTCCTTCTCGATTTCCTCGGCGATCTTGTGGTTGACGTCTTTCGCTTCGAGTTCCTCCTTGGCGTATTCGAGAATGTTGAACCGCGCTTCGAACACTTCGTGCTTGTCGCCGTTGGCGGGACCGCCGGCGCAACCGTGCGGACAAAACAGCGGCTCGATGATCTGGCCGGGACGGCTTTCCTCGACGCTGTGCTTAACGTTCGAAAATCCGCTGACGGCGATGATGGTTTCGTCCAACATGTTGGCGGTCCAACCGGCGGTCTTGACGCAGCCCCCTTCCAGCGGGAAATACCGCGCCGCTCCGCGCGGGTGTTCGTCGAAGTCGCTCTCTTCGCAGCCGGAAATCTCGATGTGTTCGTTCTGCAACCATTGGTGCAACTCGTTGAACGTGAGGACGCAATCGATGCGGCCGTCGTTGTTGTACGAATAACCTTCGATTTTTTTGGCGACGCACGGACCGATGAAAACGACTTTCGTGTCCGCCCCGAGATGCCGCCGGACATGTTTGGCGTGCGCGATCATCGGCGAAACGACCGGCACCAAATACCGCGCCCATTGCGGTTGATACCGTACGATATAGTCGACGCAAGCCGGACACGACGAGAGAATCTGTGGTTCCCTCGCTCCGCGTCGGCGAATGTACTTGGCCGACGCCAATGCCGTGTAAAACGCGCCGATCGCGGTTTCGCCGACGTACGAAAACCCGAGCCGCCGCAACACGGAGGGGATCCGGCGACGCTGCCAGGCCGGGAAAAAACCGGCGAACGACGGAGCGAGGCTGCATGCGACGCGGTCCCCCGAATCCAACAGGCGGACCGCAAGTTCCAAATCGTTACGAAATGTCTTCGCCGACTGCGGGCATTCCCGGATACAGGTTCCGCACGAAATGCAACGCTCCGGAATCACCGACGCCTGACCGTCGTGCATCTTGATCGCCTTCACCGGGCAGACCCGGACGCAACGGTAACAGTCGCGGCAGATCGCCTTGTTCACGAACACGACCTGCGAGAAACTGCTCGACATCGAAAACGACGGATCGGTGGCCATGGGAGAAACGGGTTGGAAGGAATATAATTTAACGGATGGAGGTAGGCGACCGATCGCCGAGCGGTCGCGTGCGGTACTCCGCACTGGATGCCGCTCACCCGGTTCGAGTCCGGAGTACCGGACGTTGCCGCCCGGCGGTCGGCAACCTACCTTTTCGAATTTACACCGCCGCTTTCAGCGCTTGATCAATGTCGGCGATGATGTCGTTGACGTCTTCCAGCCCGACGCTGATGCGGACGTAATCCTGTGACACGCCGGCGGCTTTCAGTTCGGCGTCGTTGAGTTGGCTGTGCGTCGTCGACGCCGGATGAATCACCAAGGTTCGAACGTCACAAATATTCGCCAGGTGATACGCCAGTTTGACCGACTCGATGAACTTTTTGCCCGCTTCACGCCCTCCCTTGATTCCGAAACCGACGATGCAGCCGGTTCCTTTCGGCATGTACCGTTGCGCTAAAGCGTGGTCCGGATGCGACGCCAAACCGGGATAGTTGACCCATGCGACCGCCGGATGCTTTTCCAGGAATTGCGCCACGGCCAGGGCGTTCTCGCTGTGCTTCGGAGCCCGGAGATGCAGCGTTTCGAGCCCCTGAATGAACAGGTAAGCGTTGAACGGACTCAGGCAACCGCCGAGATCTCGCAGCCAGTGTGTCATGCAAGTCACGCCGTAGCAGGCGTTTCCGAACGCTTCGGCGAAAACCTTGCCCGGATAAAAATCGTCCGGTTCGGTGAACTGCGGCCATTTTTTCGGCTCTTTCGTCCAATCGAATTTCCCGCTGTCGACGATCACACCCCCCATCGAGTTGGCGTGTCCGCCGATCATTTTCGTTGCGCTGTAGATCGCGATGTCCATGCCGTGATCGAACGGCCGGAACAGGATCGGCGTCAACACGGTGTTGTCGCAAATCACCGGGACGCCGTGCTTGTGGGCGATTTCCGCGATCTTTTCGTAATCGAGAACGTTGTTCTTCGGATTGGCGACCGCTTCGAGATAGACCGCCTTCGTGTTCGGGCGGAACGCCTTGTCGAATTCGTCGAAGTTCTGCATGTCGACGAACGAAACATCGATCTTGAAGCGTTTGAACGTGTTCTTGAACATCGAGACCGTGCCGCCGTACAGCGAGTTCGACGAGATGACGTGGTCACCGGAGTGCGCGTTATTGAAAAGAGCGACGAAGATCTCGTGCTGACCTCTTGCCGTTGCAACCTCCTTGACGCCACCATCAAGGGCCGCCATGCGCTGTTCGAAGACGTCGGTCGTCGGATTGTGCATTCGGGTGTAAATCCAATCGGCGCGGTTCAATTTGAACATCTCGGCCGCCGCGTCGGTGCTTTCGTAGAGAAAGCAACTCGTTTGGTGAATCGGCACGCTGCACGACGCGGAACCGGGATCGCCGTGCCAGCCGGCGTGAATCGAAAGGGTACCAAGATCCATGGAAAATCCTCCTGAAATATTGTCTGGTCGGTTGTTTTGTGGTTGTCGATCCATCCATTATATCCGATTTTGTTTTGTCCGCCATGGTAGCCAAGCAACACGGGATGAATTGCCGACCTCTTGCCGATTTCGGGTCGGAAGGCCGTTCGATTGACTTTCCCCCGCAAAACGGTATGATGGATCGGAAATATTCCGGAAAAAAGCACTTCCCTCCATTTTCCGTCGGCAGTCGAAATGATTTGCGTAACAATCGCGTGCGGCAGCCATACTCGTATGGTGAACGAACATCTGGCCTTGGCCGAAAACGGCGTCAAGCTGGTCGAACTCCGGCTCGATTTTTTGCGCCGTGATCCGGACGTTTCCCGGTTGATTCCGGAGCGGCCGACGGCGACGGTCGTGACGGTGCGGCGCCCTGCGGACGGCGGACTTTGGAAAGAGAGTGAAGACAAGCGAATCACGGTGCTTCGAGCCGCGATCGCCGCCGGACCGGAGTTCGTCGATCTCGAAATCGACACCGCCGCCAAGATTCCCCGTTTCGGCAAAACCCGTCGGATCGTCAGCTATCACAATTTGGAGTCGACGCCGGACGATCTGGAAGCGCTCCATCGGGAAATGGCGTCGAAGGATCCCGACTTCATCAAAATCGCGGCAACGCCGCAAAACGTCGACGACATGTTCCGCCTGATGCGGTTCGTCAAGGCGAAAAACGACGAAGCGAAACAGCTCGATGACAAAGGGGAAAAAGGGGTCCGCGTCATCGGAATCGCCATGGGGGAAATGGGGCAGGCGACCCGGCTTCTCTCGAAAAAATTCGGGATGCCGTACACGTACGCAACCTTTTCCTCGGCGCGGATCATCGCTCCCGGGTTGATGCCGTACAAGGAAATGCTCGACCTGTACCATCATGAGGCGACGAACGTGGAAACCGATGTTTTCGGTATTATCGGCTATCCGATCGGACACAGTTTGAGTCCGCTGATCCACAACCGTTCGTTCAACGAGCAGAAAATCAACGCGGTGTATGTTCCGTTTCCGCTCAGCAACGAAAACGATGTTCTGCGGTTCCTCGAACTTGCGCCGGAGTGGGGAATCAAGGGCTTGAGCATCACGATTCCCCACAAAGTGCTCGTCAAGAATCGGCTGACGAAAATCGATCCGGCGGTCGACAAAATCGGGGCATGCAACACGATCGTGCTCAAGGACGGCGAGCGGCTCGGTTACAACACCGATTACATGGCGGCGGTGTCGAGCATCGAGTTGGCGCGCGGCGGCAAACCGACCGACGAGGTGAGTGTGCTGGACGGGAAGTCGGCGCTGGTGCTCGGAGCGGGGGGCGCCGGAATGGCGTTGGCGTACGGCCTGAAAAAACGGGGAGCGCTCCTCACCGTGGTCGATGTCGACGGAGCGAAGGCGTTCGAGTTGGCGAAGCACCTCGATTGCGAAGTCGCCGATTGGAAGTCTCGCGGTAATTTAAAGTCGGACATCGTGGTCAACTGCACGCCGGTCGGTATGCATCCGAACACCGACTTTTCGCCGTTCGACAAAACGGACCTCAAAGCCGGAATGCTTGTCTTTGACGCCGTGTACAATCCGGAGCGAACGTTGCTCCTCAAGTCCGCCATGGAAAAGGGATGCATCACCGTCAGCGGCGTCGAAATGTTCGTCGGCCAGGCGTGCCTGCAATTCAAATTGTTCACCGGACACAAGGCGAACGCCGCGTTCATGCGGCAACTCGTCAAAAACGCGATTTCCGCCGCGAAAGATTAATCCGTCCCCATTTAGCCCGTACTCGGTGCTTAAAACCATGAAAAAAACCATCACACTTTTTCTCACGCTGATGTTCGTCGTCGCAACAGCGCTTTCGGTGTCGGCTCAACCTTGGCCGTACGGTCCCGGTCCGCGTCCGCCGTTTGGACCCGGTCCGTATGGTCCTCGACCGCCTTACGGTCCGCCCCCACCGCCGCCGCACCATCATCACGGTCCGAGCGACTTCGACAAGGCGATGGGAATCGTCGGAACGGTCGGCGCGATTGCCGCGATGGCGAACGGACAATCCGTTTACTCCTATAATCGTTACGGTCGTTCGGTCGTCGTCGTCGACCGTCCCCCCGTGGTCGTCCAACGGCCGCCGATCGTCGTCGAAAAGCCGGTCGTGATCGAGAAACCGGTCATCATCGAGAAGCCGGTTCCGGTTGCCGTAACGAATGCGAACGAATATTACTCCCGGAAGCTCGGCGCAACCTTCGGGTTCGAAAAGATGCAGATTCCCGGTTACAAATTCGTCGGCGCCCGCTTGCTCACCGAGCCGGTCAACGGATCGCCGCTGTACGAACTCGGTTTGCGCCGAGGCGACGTCGTGACACGGCTCGACAACGATCCCGCCTCCTCGGCCGATGCGCTCGAACTGCACGAAAAGGTGACGACGATCCGTTACATCAAGACGGGAACCACGAAAGTGCTCATCGACCGGATTTACATCCCGACCGACGACGAACTCCAAAACGCCGAAGACGACGGATTCGTCGCACCGTGATTGGAGGAGTTAGGAGACAGGAGTTAGGAGATAGAAGCACGAATTGACGTTTGCCTAATAATGCAACGTGAAACGATTCTTTTTCCGTACTCCCCTCCTAACTCCTTTCTCCTAACTCCTTTCTCCTCCTCTCCCCCCATGCACGACATAATCTCCGAATTCACTTGGCGCGGATTGGTTCACCAAACGACGGACGACGCCGGTCTCGCCGCCTGGTTGATGGCGAAGCCGCGCACCCTTTACGCCGGTTTCGATCCGACCGCGGACAGTCTGCACGTCGGACATCTCGTTGCGCTGATGAATCTGCGACGGTTCCAGCAGGTCGGACACCGTCCCATTGCGCTCGTGGGGGGGGCAACGGGAACGATCGGCGATCCGAGTGGAAAAAGCGAGGAGCGCAAGCTGATTTCCCTTGCCGACGTGAAGAAAAACATCGAAGGAATCGAGAAGCAGATGCGGAAGTTTCTCAACTTCGACGATTCGCCGACCGGCGCGGTCATCGCCAACAATCACCATTGGATTTCGAAGTTTTCGTACATCGACTTCCTCCGCGACGTCGGGAAACACTTCCCGGTGAACGTCATGCTGGCGAAGGACTCGGTTAAAATGCGTCTCGAAAACACGGATTCGGGATTGAGTTACACTGAATTTTCGTACATGTTGCTCCAATCGTACGATTACGTCCATCTTTACCGGACGTTCAACTGCGAACTCCAGATCGGCGGGAGCGATCAATGGGGGAACATCACCGCCGGGATCGATTTGGCCCGCCGCATCGAATCGGTCCACCTCCACGGCATGACGAGTCCGCTCCTCACCAAGAGCGACGGCAAGAAGATGGGCAAGACCGAGTCCGGCACGCTTTGGCTCGATCCGAACAAAACGCCGCCGTACCAGTTTTACCAATATTGGGTCAACCTCGACGACGCCGACGTCGAGAAAACGCTCAAGATTTTCACCGACCTCCGGCGCAACGAAATGGAAGAACTGCTCGCAGCGCACGCCAAGGATCCGGGCAAAAGGACGGCGCAATACCGACTTGCCGACGAACTGACGAAACTGGTTCACGGCGACGAGGGGGTCGCGGCCGCCAAACGCGCTACGGAAATTTTCTTCGGCGGCGAAATCACCAAGATGAACGACGCACAGCTCGTTTCGATCTTCGCCGACGTTCCGAGTCAGGAGATTCCCCGTACCCGTTTGGAAGAGGGGTTGTCGCTGATCGACGCGTTGGTCGAATCCGGTCTCGCCGCCAGCAAAGGAGAAGCCCGCCGAACCATTCAGCAGGGGGGGGCGTATGTCAACAACCGTCCGATCGGCGACGTCGATGCGAAACTCGGCGTCGACCATCTCGTCAGCGAGACGGTGATGGTCGTTCGTAGCGGCAAGAAAAAATACGCCTTGCTTCGCTTCGTCTGAAGCACCTGGGCGCCGACGACGGATGAGGGTGGAAACAGGGGCTCCCCCGGCGATTCCTCCCCCTTGACGCCGGCCTGTGGAAGGTTACAATGTGCTTCCGTGTTGGAAATCGTGAATTTTTGCGATTGCGCCGGCTGGATCGGGAGCGAAGCGACCATCCGGCAGGTGGACACGGCGAGCGAAAGCTCGATCAAATGCCCGGCCTCGCCGGGTCTGCGGGAATGGCGGAATTGGCAGACGCGCTAGGTTGAGGGCCTAGTGGGGGTAACCCTGTGGAGGTTCAAGTCCTCTTTCCCGCATTGAGAGCCGAAGTCGAAAGATTTCGGCTTTTTTTATGTCCCTGTCGAATCGGTGATGGCAGCCGGGAACGCAGAGAGCTCCTGCGGCGACCGGATGATAAACCAAGAAACAGTCAAACAATCACTTCCGCAAGCGAGGTAAAAAGTTCGTCATTCCCGCGCAGGCGGGAACCCAGAGATTCGATATTCATGTGCTTTTGCATCCGATGTTCACGGAATAAGATTCATGAATAGCGTGTGCAAACGGTTTATCGGCCTTTTCGTCTGGATCCCCGCCTGCGCGGGGATGACGATGTACTCTTGCTAAATCCCGTCACTGTGCTTCGTTCCGGGCTGACATGAGTTTGGGGAAACGGTAAACAGCATGCACATTATTCTTGCGAATCCCCGGGGGTTCTGCGCCGGGGTCAACATGGCGTTGAAGGCGCTTTCCGCTGCGCTGGAACGCTTTGGCACGCCGATTTACGTTTACCACGAAATCGTGCACAACACTTGGGTCGTCGACGATTTCCGGCGCCGTGGCGTTGTTTTCATCGACTCGATCGACGCGGTTCCCAGCGGTTCCCGTTTGCTCTTTTCCGCACACGGTGTCGCCCCGGCGATTCGGCAGACCGCGATCGAACGGAACATTCAGACGATCGATGCGACCTGTCCGCTCGTCAGCAAGGTTCACCGCGAAGTCGTCCGATTCGCTTCCGAAGGGTACACGATCATCATGCTCGGACACCGGGGGCACGATGAAGTGGTCGGCACCGTCAGCGAAGCGCCGGAGTACGTTCGCGTCGTCGAAAACGAAGCCGAAATCCGGGCGCTGGAATTCGAGTCGGACGAACGGTTGGCCTACCTGACACAAACGACGCTTTCGCTGAACGAAACGCAGGAAATGGTCGAATTGCTCCGAAAACGGTTTCCGAGGATCGTCGGTCCGCCGAGCGGCGACATCTGTTATGCCACACAGAACCGTCAAAACACCGTTGAAAAGCTCTGCAACGGCGTCGACATCGTTTTGGTGGTCGGGAGCCGCAGCAGTTCGAATAGCCGCCGTCTCGCGGAACGGGCCGAATCGCTCGGCATCTGTTCGTATCTCGTTGACGGCCCGGACGACATCACGGCGGGGTGGTTTTCCGGTCGGGAAAAGGTTCTCATCACGGCGGGGGCCAGTGCTCCGGAACACATCGTCCAGCGCTGCGTCGACGTCCTTCGGCAGCGATTCCGGGCGACTGTCGAAGAAAAACAAGCCTGCGAAGAACGGATCGCGTTCAAATTACCGGAAGGATTGCAGTAAACGGTGAAACGACCGTCAGCCCCGCGCAGGCGGGGTCCCAGGGATTCGATATGAATGTGCTCTTGCATTCGTTCTTCACGGAAGAAAAAAATGATAACGGATGCAAAGGCATGAATAACGTCTTTCGTCCGGGTTCCCGTCTGCGCGAGGATAACGAGCTTTACTCCCTTATCTCAGACAACCTTTCGGCGTCACATCCAACTTTTTTCCGCCGTGACCTGACCCAAACGTAAAAAACAAGGTATAATTGTCCGTACCGTCTCTGCATTTTCTCGAAAGATGATTTCCCACCTCAGTTTTTACCGTTTCGATGAGCGATCCGACCCCAACGCCGAACACCGCCGAACTTCTGGACGCGCTGCCGGACACTTACACGCTCAAGGAGCTTTGGCGTGAATCCGGCGGCAGCGAAACTTGGGACGTTTTCGACCGATCGAAAAAACGGAAACTCGTGCTCAAACGGTACAACGCGACGATTTTCGGCAACGACGAAGCCGTTCAGCGGTTCAAGAACGACATCGAAGCGTGGGAACCGCTCAAAAGTCGGGGATCCGTCTATGGGATCGTCTGTGCCGGTCGGGACGCCGAATGGGTTTGGTATCTTCGGGAATCCGCCGGCGTGACCCGTAGCCTTTGGGACACGGCAACGCCGACGAAACCGATCAAGGAAGGTTTCGCGATTAAGAAATTCATCACGCTTTGCACGCTTTTTTCGGCGATTCACCAAAGCGGCTCTGTTCATGCCAATTTGAAGCCGAAGAATATTTACTTCGGCGCTAACGAATCTTTGTTCTGCGACGCCGATATCGGGCGGTTTCGTGATCCGTTTTTCGGTGGCGGCGATTTCGACGCGAACCGATTGGGAACCGTCGAATATCTCGCGCCGGAACAGTTGATAAACACTGGAGCCGCAACGGGACCGCTCACGGATATCTGGGGCCTCACGGCGTGCCTCGCTTACGCCGTTTCGGGAAGTTCGCCGAAAGAGTTCGACGAAACCCGTGTTTCGGAACCGCTTCGTCAACTGTTGCGCAAAGGAATGTCGGAAAACCCGACGGATCGGTTCGCCTCGGTTGAGGAACTCCAAACCGCACTGGAACAAATCAGCGATCTGGTGCGCCCTGTTGCGGCTCCTGTGGTGCCGGAACCTGTTCCGATTTCACCCCCCGCGCAACCGACTCCGCCCCCATCTCCCGTGGCACCGCCGAAAGAAGCGGCGCCGGACGTCCGTTGCCCGCAATGCAGTACGCCGATCACCGCTTCCGGTCGGGCGTGCACCCAATGCGGTCGTTCCTACATGGAACCGTGCTTGAGTTGCCAATCGACCAATCCGTTCTGGTTGCGGCTTTGCCGAAGTTGCGGGGCCGATTTGCTGGCGTTGAAGCAACAGATGTTGACGTCGCTGAACGCCCAGAAAGCCCAAGTGCTCAAGCTCCGGGAACAGTACGGGCACGACAAGACGCTGCCGATTCTGAAACAGATGTCGCTGGTCAATCACCCGCTGTTCCTGTCGTTCCGCGATTGGGCGAGAAACATGACGCTCGCCGTCCAGAAGGAGCGGCGCGACATTAAAACCTACGTCGACAATGTTCGCGGTCAGGCCAAGGGGGCCTTCGAGGGGCAGAAGTACGAAAAAGTCCGGCAAATCATCGAACAGGTTCCGCGACCGCTCCTCGACGACGAGATGCGACTGCTTTACGTCGAAGCGGGGGAATGCCTCACGGAAGTCGATTCGCTGATCCGGGAAATTCGTAACGCGATTTCGACGAAGCAGTACAGTCCGCTCTTGTCGTGCGTCCAGCGGTACCTCGAATTGAAGGCGAACGATCCGGAAGCCCGGAGCCTCCAGGAACGGATCGAAAAGCTGACGACCTTCACCGCGCCGAACGGCATGAAATTGCGGCGTATTCCCACCGGTCGGTTTTACATGGGCTCGCATGAAACCGACGTCTATTTGCGCAACAACGAACACCCGCAACATCGGGTCCAGATTTCGAAGTCGATCTTCATCGGCGTCTACCAGGTCACGCAGGAGGAGTTTCATAACATCATGGAGTACAACCCGAGCGTCTCGACCGACCAGGGGCGTTGTCCGGTCGACAGTGTGACATGGTACTCCGCCGCAGATTTTTGTAACAAAATGAGCGACGCGGAAGGACTTGCCCGCTATTACGACCTGAAGGGGGTCAAGAAACGCGCCAGCGGCTTGATCGACAAGGCGGATGTCCATGTTCTCGGCGGCGACGGTTATCGATTGCCGACCGAAGCGGAATGGGAGTACTGCTGCCGTGCGGGGAGCATCACGCCGTGGTATTTCGGCGACCTGATCGTCGAAGTCGGCCAATACGCCTGGTACTTCGACAATGCCGGCGGCGAAACGCATCCGATTGGTTTGAAGAAGCCGAACTCCTGGGGACTCTTCGACATGCACGGCAACATCATGGAATGGTGTCATGATTGGTACGGCGAGTTCTACTACCAGCAATGCGCCGACGACGAGCGTGAACCGAGCGGTCCGGACAACGGCATTGCGCGGGTATTGCGGGGCGGCGCCTGGCAATTCGGCGCCGAAGCGACCCGGAGTGCTTATCGTAACAGCAGTAATCCGGAAGCCGCATCGAGCGTCATCGGATTCCGCATCTGCCGCAACACCGTCGACGATTCGATGTCATGAGATCGGCAATCGTCATCTCCGCGCAGGCGGGGACCCGGACGAAAGACGTCATGGAGCGTTTGTATCCGTTTTCGTATCATTAATAACGGATGCAAAGACGCATTGACATTGAATCTCTAGGTCCCCGCCTGCGCGGGAATGACGGGTTTTTCGGACGGCCGCACGACATTCTTCAACACCGTCCCGATCGGTTATTGTTTTTCGCGCCGAGCCTGCTCTCCGATGCTCCCGATGACGGGCAACGCATTTCCTTGATGATCGAAGAAAGACCGGTTTTCAAACCCGTCCATATTGACGCCGTCCATGGGGACAAACTCGGCCCCCCACCAATAAAACCCCGCTCCTTTGTTTTCCGGCAGGGCCCGCAATAGATCACCGATTTTTTGCGGAAATTCGACTTGACCGTTTTTCCCGGGACGGATACCGTTGATCGGCTCCAGGAGCGTGCCTTTCCAATCCTTTTCGTTCCAGGGAAATGCGGTTTCCGCGATGACGACGGGCTTGCCGAATTTTTGAACACAATTGTCGAGACAGTTTTTCAGGTCGTCGAACGAACCGTGCCAGAACGGGTAATAACTTAAGCCGATGACATCGTAATGAATCCCCTGCTCGTTCAAGTGATTGAAAAACCATTGAGTTGCCCCCCAATCGCCCCCTTTGTCGATGTGGATCATGATCGTCGGTTTGGGATCGTCGGCGGCGTCACGAACACCGCGGATGCCCGCGTCGATCAATTCGGAAAAACGTTTCCATTGTTCAGGGGAATGGTTCCGGCCCTCCGGCCAAACCATCCCGGCCGTGATTTCATTTCCGATTTGGACCATGTCGGGTTGGGCACCGGCTTTTTTGTACGCGGCAATGCTGTTCCGGCTGTATTCGTAGACCGCGTTCTTCAATTCTTCAAACGACAATCTCTCCCAGGATTTGGGCTTGATCTGCTTTCCCGGGTCGGCCCAGGAGTCGCTGTAGTGAAAGTCGAGTAGAAAGTGGAAGCCGTGTTTCTTCAAGCGTCGGGCGACGGGAATGTTGTACGATAAATTGTTGATCGAATCGAAAGGACGTTGACGGGCTTGCTCGACACTGCTCGTATACTCGCGCAGGCGGATGCTGTTGATTCCTTGTCGTTTCAATATCTCGAAAGGATCCGCCCGGCGACCGCCGTCATGGTAAGATCGCCCCTCGCGCTCAATCCAAGCCACATGGGAAAAATCCGCCCCGGCCAAAAATTCCTGTCCGTTGAGCATCGTTCGTCCATGCAGGATGAACAGGAACACCATGGTCGTGGCGATCAAAGCAGTGCGTGTGGTCATCGGTTACCGTTTCATGATTTGTCGGGCTGCGTGAAATGAATCGAATTGTCACGGATCGATAAAATTCTTCATCACATCGCTTGCGCTCCGGGCCTTGTTTTCGCAACGAATATCATGACGTCCCGCCGCGTACGATGTTCTTCAACACCGTTTCGATCAGTTTATCCCGGGTGATCGGTTTCATGGCGTAATCGTCGCAACCGACGTTCAGGCAGCGGTCGTGTTCTTCCTGCAGCGCGTGCGCCGTCAACGCCATGATCGAGCGCGGGTATCCTTCTTTTCGTAACCGCTGCACCGCGGTGTACCCGTCCATGACGGGCATTTGCATGTCCATGATGATCAGGTCGAACGGTCGACCGTCCTTCCAGTTCTTCATGGCGGTATCGAATGCATCACGTCCGTTTTCGACCAGCGTTACCATGCCGCCCGCTTTGGTGAGGATCAAATGGAAGAGCCGTTGATTGTCCTTGCCGTCTTCTGCGAGCAGCAGGTGATAGCCGGTGAGCGGTTTGTCGCCGAAAGACGCTTCGTCGGAAACGGCGACCGATTGCATGCGGCCGCTTTCAAGCGTTTTCAGCCAACGGATGTCGTAGGAGACCACCATGGGAATTCGCAACGTAAATTTCGTCCCGAATCCGACTTCGCTTTGAACGGTGAGTTGTCCGTCCAGGAGTCGGGCCAACCGATGGGAAATCGCGAGTCCCAAGCCGGTCCCGACGAACTGTCGCGCCATCGAATCGTCTGCCTGGTGAAACGGCGTGAAGATTTTTTCCATCGTCTTCGGCGTCATGCCGATTCCCGTATCGTGAACTTCGACATAGAAGGAGCCGCCGCCGAATTTGGACATGTCCGCATCCCAACCGATCCGAAGAAAAACCCCGCCGCGAGACGTGAACTTGATCGCGTTGCTGAGAAGATTGAGGAGAATTTGCCGCATGCGGGTCGGGTCCGTCTCGATGAATTCCGGAAACGGCGTTGCGTTCACAAGCTGGAGCGACAACTTTTTCTCCGCCGCCGACTTGGAGTACAGCGTAACGACCGAGTCGAGCAATTCAACGGTGTTGACCTGGCGTGTGTCGATCTTCAACCGGCCCGCATCGAGTGACGAAAAGTCGAGAATATCGTTGACGATATGAAGCAGATGTTCCGCGTTGTTCCGGATGACCAGCGCCGCTTCAAATCGTCCGGAATCGGAGACGTTGGCGTTGGAAATTTGTTCCGTGTATCCGACGATCGCGGTCATCGGCGTCCGGATCTCGTGGCTCATATTGGCCAGGAACTGGCTTTTCGCTTGGGAGGCGACATCCGCCCGGTTTTTGGCACGCATCAATTCGTCGACTGATTTTCGTAGCGCATCCGTTGCGTTCTGCTGTTCTTCTTCCGATCGTTGCAGGCGGACGATCAATACCGTTCCGCCGAAGTAAATCGCCAACACGGCCGCCAAAAACAAGAACGGCAGAATCTGCGCCGATTGGATCCTTTGGTCCCAGAGTTCGCCGGGAAAGTCCGCCCCGAGGATCCCGTCGATGCTTCCGTCCGGTCGATGGAGAAAAATGGCGCACGAAAGCCAGTATCCCCATTCGTCGGAAACCGCGGTGGTATCCGAAAATTCCTGTTTGACGCCGTCGGCGTAACCGAACGCTTTCCAGAGCGTGTACGTCATCGGATATTCTTCTCCGATCGGCGAACCGCGTTCCTTGACAGGATCGATTTTTCCGTCGCGGTTGATGTCCATCGGCGGATTGACGATGAAAATCGACATCGTTTTGTCGTAATCCCGCATCGTATAAAACGATTTGACGTAATGCGATTTCATCGCCGAGTCGATCAACAATTGACTGATTTGTTTGTAGGCCGGATCGTCTTTTGGTGTTACGAAAAGAGCACGGACTCGGTAGGAATACTTTCGACCGCGTTCGGCAAAAGAAACGTCGGTTTTCGTATTGCTGCCCGTTTTTGTCGTTTGCAGAGATCGCAACGGTTGTGACAACTCGGTCTTCTCGCCGAGATAAACGTCGATCCACGTTGTCGGATCGGACGGCGTTTCCGTTCGCTGGAGTCGATAGGTGTTGGCCCCCTCGACGGGCTCCCAGCGGACGGCGATATGGTCCCCCGAAACGGTATGGGCGTCGAGTCCCTTCGGAATGGCAATGTAGTGCGGCGAATGAGACGAGCCTTCGTTGATGGCGTTCCATTCGTCGTGATGGTCGACTTCGATCGGCATCGACCATTCCGAATAGTCGTATCGAATTTTGTCGTGTCCGAACATTTGAACCGCCGTCGCCGTCGCCCGCGTCGTCTCGTCGAAGAACTGCATCCAATAGATCCGTTCCTGTTGCAGCGCACGTAGAAGCGTGGCGCCACCCAAGATCATGATCAGCGCGTAGAATCCCCAGAAAGCCGCAATGAATCTTTTTTTGCGGCGTTGTCGAATCAACCAACGAGTCATGAACCACACCCCAATCAGCGAAACGACTAGGACGGTGGTGATGATTCGGAAGTCAAGAAAATTGATGTCGGAAAGCAAGGCTGATTGAGAATGTGGGCATTTTAGTAAAAACAGCAAAACCTTGATTCATTAGATCGGAAACGATCAAAAAAATCAATCACCCCCAATGTTCGGCAATTTCCGAATCGACGACCAACGGAACTCGCAACGGTTGATCCAGCGACATTTCCCGCACGACCAACGCTTCGAGTTTTTCGGCGTCTTCCCGTCGAACTTCGAACACGAGTTCGTCGTGAATCTGGAGCAGCAAATTTGAACGAGTCAGGATCTCCGCTCCCGACTTCCCCGCCATTCGAACCATCGCCTGCTTCATCAGGTCGGCGGCCGAACCCTGGATCACGGTATTGATCGCCATGCGCTCGGCTTGGTTCAACCCCCCTCGCCGAACGGGGCGGATCACGCCGCCGCGAAAACTTCGCCGTCGTCCGAGAAGCGTCGAAACATATCCCTTTTGAATGCAGTCGTCGAGAATCGATTCCAGGTACTGGCGGATTCCGGAGTATTTCGCGAAATATCCGTCGATGAATGTTTGCGCTTCGCTTTGCTCGATCCCGAGTTGCTTCGCCAGGCCGAACGCGGTCTGTCCATAAATCACGCCGAAGTTGACCGCCTTCGCGCTGCGCCGCATGTCGGACGTCACGCTGTCCGGGTCGACGCCGTACACTTCGGCGGCGACCCGTGTGTGAATGTCTTCGTTGTTACGAAAAGCCTCGCAAAGTTTTTCATCGCCGGAAAAATGAGCAAGCACGCGGAGTTCGATTTGCGAATAATCGCACGAAAGGAGCCGATCGAAACCGTCGCCGGGTTTGAACGCCGTTCGAATTTCCTTGCCTTCCGGGGAACGAACCGGGATGTTCTGCAGATTCGGATTGCTCGAACTGAGCCGCCCCGTCGCCGTGGAAACCTGGTTGAACGACGTGTGAATCCGTCCGGTTTTCGGATGAATCAATTCCGGCAACGCGTCGACGTAAGTTCCTTTCAGTTTCGATAATTGTCGATGCTCGACAACCAGCTTCGGCAGCGGATGCTCTTCGGCAAGTTCTTCGAGAACTTCGATATCGGTACTCTGCCCGGTCTTCGTTTTCTTCACGCCGCGCAGACCGAGTTCTTCGAACAGAACGACGGCAAGTTGTTTCGGCGACGCAACGTTGAAGTCGTGTCCCGCCTCGGCGTAAATTTTCGTTTCGAGTTCCTTGAGCTTCGTCGAAAATCGGTTCGATAATTCCTTCAGCAGCACGGTATCGACGGCGATTCCGGTATACTCCATCTCGGCGAGCACCTCCGCCAGCGGAAGTTCGATTTCCGTATTCAGTTTCGATAATGGCGTGTCAACGTCGAGTTTCTCCTTGAGGATCGGATACATTCGCCAAACGAGCAAAGCGTCTTCCCCGGCGTAATCGGCGACGACGTCGGTTTGGATATCGTCCATCCGCTTCTGCTTTTTGCCGGTTCCGATCAGCTCCGTGATCTTGATCGTTTGGTGATGCAAATACAGCTCCGCCATGTCGTCGAGATTATGGTTCATCTCGCCGGAGTGGAGCAGATAATCCGCGATCATCGTGTCGAACGCCAAGCCGCGCATCCGGACGCCGGCGTTGTGCAACACCACGATGTCGTATTTGAGATTTTGTCCGATTTTTCCGATGTTCGGATCTTCGAGAATCGGCCGAAGCTTTTCGAGCGTCTTTTCGGCGTTCAGCGTGTCGGCTCCGAGCGGTCCCCGGAACGGTAGATACCATGCTTCGTTATCGTTCCAGGAAAACGACAATCCGACGATCACGGTGTATCGCGGTGAGGTTGCGTCAAACCTTGCGTCGAGCGGCGCCGTCTCGGAGTCGAACGAAAAGAATTTCTGTTGCGAAAGTATTTCAAAAAACTCTTCGAATTTCTTTTCGTCGTCGACGAGATGGTAAACGGGCTCACCAAAGAGCCGGGGATGAAGCTTACTCGCGCAATCCCCGGATTCCTCCGCGAGTGTTAAAAGGTCCGTCCGGGGACTGCGTTCCGCTTCGTCCCCGGCTCTTTGTGCGTCGATTTTGCTCAAGAGCGACTTGAACCCGAAGCGTCGAAAGAGCTCTCGCAGCTTCTCGGAGTCGAAACCTTTGTACTCGGCGTGCTTCCAATCGACGTCAAGCGGAACATCGTCGCGGAGTCGAACGAGATTTTTGCTCAAAAAAGCGTTTTCTTTTCCAGCGATCAAGTATTCCTTCTTTTTGCCGGCAATCGATTCGATGTTGCCGTAAATATCGTCGAGACTACCAAAAGATTTCAATAATTCGGTCGCGGTTTTCGGACCGATTTTCGCGACGCCGGGAACGTTGTCGCTGGCGTCGCCGACGAGCGATTGAAAGTCGACGACCTGCTCCGGCGTAATCCCCCAATCGGCAAGGAGTTCAGGCTCCCGATAGAAACTCTGCTTGCGGAGATTGAACAGTTCGACGTTCGGCGAAATCAGTTGGCGGCAGTCCTTGTCCGAGGAAACGATCACGCAACGTCCGCCGAGACCGGCGACCTTTTTCGCAACGGTTGAAAGAACATCGTCCGCTTCGAAACCGGGGACGCCGAGCGGCAACACCCCCATGGCGTCGAGGAGTTCCCGCGTCGACTCGATTTGCGGCCGGAGGTCTTCGGGCATCTCGGAACGGTTCGCCTTGTACTTGTCGAAAATTTCGTCTCGAAAAGTCGGTCCTGGCAGATCGAACGCGCAAAACAGGTAATCCGGTTCGTGGTCGTCGAGGATTTTGAAAACGTCCTTCGCGATTCCGAACACCGCTCCGACCGGTTCCCCTCCCGGGCTGTTCATCGGCGGCAGGGCGTGAAATACCTGGTACAATAATCCATAAGCGTCGAGAACGAAAACCGTTTTATTTTTGAGCATCGAAGTTTTAGCCGCATCGCTTGCGATACGATAATTATTGGAGCGAAATACGAACCGATTCCCTGACGGCGGTCACGACACCGGAAATCGAGGCGTGAACGTCGGCTCCAAGAGCCGGCTTGCCGTCGATTACGGGCCGGACGCCGATCGGTTGACCGACTTGAACACGGTCGCCGACCTTGACCGTTGCAACACACGGAGCTCCAATGTGTTGTTTCAGCGGAATCTCGACCGACGTTACGGAAACGAGTTTGTCGTCGAGCGGCCCCTTGTTCAGGTACTTCGCCAACCCGATTTTCTGGATCAACCGCGACGTCGGCGTCTTGCGGTTTTGCATTTGACGTTCGGCCCGATCTTTCTGGAACGGCGGATTCTCCCAACGGGTTTTCGCGGCGAGCAGACGGCGTTTGTTTTCCGAGCAGACGTTCTTCGGATCGAGTCCTTCCGGACAGGAATAATAGGAACACAAATTGCACTCGCAGCAGAACACGGTTCCCGGAACGTCGGATTGGGCGGAAAGATTGAATCCGAGGCTCCGCATCGCCCGGTGCGGCTCAATGGGATGCCCGAGCAGGTTGCGGGGACAAAGTTCTGTACAGAAACTGCATTGATCGCACGCCGCCCTGCCGATTCGGGCTGTTTTCTTCCAGTCCCAGAGTTTTCGTTGCACGACGAAATGATCTTTCGGCAACACGATGATTCCACCGGTCGTTTTCGTGACGGGTTTATTCAAGTCGGTTTCGACGTACCCCATCATCGCTCCGCCGACAACGTAAGCGGGGTCGGTTATCGTTACGCCCCCCGCCGCTTGCAGGCACGTTGCAAGCGTTGCGCCGACGGGAACACGGATCGTACAGGGATGCCGCACGTCTCCGGCAACGGAAACGAATTTCTCGACGACGGGAGTTCGGTCGGCGGCGGCGACGTTGCACGCCGTTTCGACGTTCATCACGACGGCGCCGACGGCAAGCGGAATTCCGCCGGGGGGGATCACGCGGCCGAGAGCTTCGTAAACGAGAATAAACTCGTCGCCGGACGGATAGGCGTCATCGAGCAATGCGATTTTCATGTTCCCGGACAATTTCGGACGCAATTTGTCGGCGACGTCGGGATATTTCTTCTTGAGGCCGACGAGTCCTTTTTTCGCACCGACAAGTTGCATCGCGGCGTCAAGTCCGGCGACCAGTTGGTCGGGGTAATGGAGGATCATCTCCTTATCTTTATGGAGCAGCGGCTCGCATTCGGCGGCGTTGATCAGGACGGTATCCGCCTTGCCGGAAAGTTTGACATGGGTCGGAAATCCGGCTCCGCCGGCGCCGACGACGCCTGCTTGGGCGATTGGGTCGATGGTCGGGTTCATGGTTCTCGCAAAATGTTGAACTTGGTTTTCGTTAGGAAAGTCTACCCGTCCTTTCGATAAAAGTCAACGCGAAAGCCGGTTTACGATGGGCCTCGGCGACAAAAAAAGCCGGGGGTGAACAGCTTTGCTCACCCCCGGCTCTCACGAATCGGTCTTGTCGGTCTATTTCGAAAGCAAACGGCGACGTCTGGCGACGTATCCGAGGCCGAAGAGACCGCAGGAAAAGATCAGGCAAGTAGCCGGTTCCGGGGTGACATTTCCGCCTCCTCCTCCGCCCCAACCATCCGAAAAATGCTTGTCGTCGAAGGTGTAGTAAGCGTGGAATTCACCGCCGTTTTCCGTATGTGCGCCAGCCGCAAAGACCTGACCGTCGATGTTGCCCAACGTGACGTTGACGAGCGCGTCCAAGGCCATCAGGCTTGCGTTGAGGGCGTTATTGGCGACATTGACCTGCGAAACGCCCGTGTTGATCAGGATGTTGCTTCCGTCGAAGTCGCCGTAAAACGGATTGCCGACGCCGTTGATGATGAACTGCTTGTTCAGCGACAACGTGTTCATGCCGTATTCGTCCGTGACGTTGATAATCAGCGTCGTGTCCGCTCCGGCATTGATGTAAATGTTCTGGTAGTATTGGAGACCGTTGAAAATCGAAGCGTCGATTGTGACGACTTGGAGTCCGGTCAGACCCGTCAAATCGACCGTGTACATTCCATTGACCACTCCGCCTGCGACCGTGTTGTCCAAGCCCCAGAGATTGGAGGAAACGTCTCGCAATTGGGTTTCCGCGACCGTAAAGTCGAATGGAATACTCGCTTCAGTATGTTTCTGGTAGGTGGCGGCGAGCTCGGAATCGGGCGTTCCGGCGACGTAAACGGTTCCCGCTTTCCCTTGATATCCGGGATCGACGGTATTGTACGGGCCGGTTCCCTGAGTGGTGAGCATGTTCCATTTGGTTTGGCCGTTTTGCGGCGTCAGCGTTCCGGCGATATAAGCGTCTCCATCGTAAACACCGGAGCCGGAAACCTTGGCGTTTCCTCCGACAACCAGCGTTGGGCTCTGGCTGTTCGGATGCAGATTTTGTTCACCGGAGCCGAAACCGTAGCTTTGGGCGTCCAGATTCCCTTTGATCGCGGCGTGCCCTTCGATGTCGCCGTTTCGGCCGTAGTAATCGCCGAAAAAGACGTCATTGTAAGCGGCAGAGATGCCGAACAACTGGTAAGCGTTCGGCGACGTGATATCCGCTTTGGCAAAAGACGCGAACACGCCCAAAGTTAGGAGAACGGTGAGGGAAAAGATGTTGAGTTTCTGGTTTTTCATGTTTGCTCAGGGTTGGACTTCCGCTCGAATACATTGTACCCGACTTGCCAATCGCTTGCGTTTTAGCCGCAAATCGCGTTTGGAAAAACACAACGGAAAATGCAACAACCGCGCCAAAACGATAAATTTCGTCGATTTCAACCGTTAATACCCGCCAAAATCGAAAATCGACAACATTATCATAGGTTTTGAAATACGTTCATGCAATTGAAATCATTGGAAAATGAGATAACAGCCCTGCGTTTGTCGCATTGTGCACCACTGCGCATTATTTTGCAGCAAAAATCTAAATTTCTCATGTTGCGTAATCTCCCCAAAAAGCAGGGTTTCACGGAGCGGTTTCAAGAAGTACGTCGTCGATCCAGAGCGTGCCGGAAGCACCGTTGAGACCGACTTGGACGGTCAGACGTTGCAATTTTTCCGGAACGGTGAATTCGACGGAGGTTCGTTTCCAATCGAACGATCCGGAGAGATTTTGTGACGAAATATATTGCATTTTGCCGTCGATTTGGGCGGCGAAACGGACGCAGCCGACCTGCCAGCTTTCGGGACCTTTTTCGACTTGCGTTCCTTTGACCCACGCTGAAAGATTCAATTTCGTACCAATGACGAGTGTTTTCGCATCGATATCCTGGGCGAAGAGCCGGTAATCCCCTTTTTCGCCGACGACTTTCGCAGCGGCGCTTCCGGAATGTTTTTCCGTAACATCAAACGTTCCGCCGTGGGGCGGTTGCCAGCCGCTGGATTGTTTTCGGTCTTCCTTCAGCACGGCACCGGTCCGAAGCGAGACGAGATCGTTTCCGAACGAATTTTCGAACCCGGGATCGTTCAACATCGACTGTTCGGAGCCCGACGCGTCAGCGGGAGCGGCGTGAATCATTCGCCGGCGCTTCGTGCTCTGTTTGTCGTCGACGGAAACCGTTGCACAAAAAGATCGCCAACGGTTCGGCGGTCCGACGGTGTCGCGGTCGTCGAATGTTACGAAAAAGTTCTTGCGGTCCAAAAAGAGCTTCGCGGCGTCTCCTTCGAGGTTCGAAAGTCGCAACAATGTCGCTTTATCGGAGGATTTCAGCACAGCGGCATCAACATCATTGAGCCGGTACTCCGTGCTTCTCCCCTTCGCATCAACATTGTTTCCGGAACCAATCGATTTTCCGTCCTTAAAATACTCGAACGTCTCGACCCGTTCCATGGGAAAGATCGCGGCGAGGAATCCTTTGTTGTCGGTCGGCATGCGGGACGTTTTGACGCCGTAATTCAGATCGAACGCCGAATCGTCGCCGAGAGCATATTCGATGAAATACTCGACGGGAGGCCGCAACAGATCGAAGCGACCGTTGTGCCGGAGCTGTCCTTCGAACCGCAATCGCAACACGTCGCCGTCCTGCACAATTCTGGAGGCTGCTTCGACGTCGTCCGCCGCGGCGTAACGCATTTTCTTGTCGCTGTAACCGTAATCGGTGTAAAGATCGCCTTGCCGAATCAAAGAGCCGGGGACGGAGCCGTACTCGGCGCAGTCCCCGGATTGAGCGACGTTTCCGGTCCGGGGATTGCGCTCCGCTCCATCCCCGGTTCTTTGCGTGTTCTTTCTGTCGAGCGACGTGATCGTTCCGCTCCGTGATATTCGCAACCGATAATGATCGTTCTCGTAAATCCAACCGCCGATTGCGCGACGGAAATTCGGGTTCGGTGGAACATCGGGATCGCTCGGCGGCAATCCGAAGAACAACGTGAACGCCGGCTCCGTTCCCAATCGGGGAGTCGTTTCGTCCGTCCAAGAAACGAGCAGCGACAATTCCTTCTTGTCGCCGATTCGATCCAAAAGCCGCACTCGAGCCGGCGGAATGTCGTCGAAAAGCACCGGCAAAAAGCCGCACGAAATTGCGTTTTGAGACCGTAACGGATAAAACGGCGTCGACAACGAATCGAATATTACGTTCGTTCCCTGAGGTCGCCAATAAATGGAGCCGTACACCCCATCCGTCGTCAAATGTCGCGGGTGATAATGATCGATTAAATGGTCCCAAGGAGTTACGACGTTCCAAAACGGGGATCGATTGTCGGCTACCGAAAAATTAATTGCCGCATTCGGGGGGATGTCCGTTCCCGTCCAACGGCTCGTCATCCGAAAACAAGGAAGGAAATATTCCCTCTTTCCTTCGTTGGCGTAAACGATTTCAAGGGTTGCGTTTCCGAACTTTCGCCGGACGGTGATTTCCTTGTCTTTTTGTACGATGATCGGCTTCTCGGCCTTTTCGATGTGTTCGGGCGGCAGAAACAGGTCCGCTTTGCCGAAAAGAGGGAGAAAGTCGTCTCTCTTACATAGAGCGAGAAGTCCGTCTTGAGGATCGATATAAGCCGTGTATTTGTTTTCCAAGGGAAAAACAATCGCATCGGCTTCAGGTTTGATTTGTTCGGGAGCTTTCTCCTTGCGGTACACGTTAACCCAAGTGAGGGCCTTTTCGATATTCACTTTGTCGATTTCTGTTTTGTTTTTCCTGAAAACGATGTAATGGATACCCAAAGGACCGGGCGAATGGTAGGGTATTTGAACGTAATCGTCGACGATCTCCATTTTCGACGTTTCCTTTTTCGTCCAAGTGGACCAGAAACGATAAGTCTCGGTATCCTTCGATTGCAATTCCGCCGGAAGTTTGTTCAGCGGCAGCCGAATCGCTCCCTCATCCACCTTGTCCCGAAAATCGATCAGCACGATACTGACGTCGTCGCCCTTGCTTCTCAACACGGCGAACACACCCGGCGGAGCGTCGACGGCAAGATAATCGGCGGCGCCGCCGTTGAGTTCCGGTAAGGCTTTGCGGACCGCGAAAATATCCCTGAACGAGAAAGAATTGCCGTCTTCCTGTTCGTGATAAACGAGCGGGATACCGTGAATAAACGCCGTCAGCGCAACCAGCGCCCGGTGCGGCTCGACGCCGTACCAAAGTTGTCCGCGCAGCGAATCGTGGGACTCGACGTGCCGCAGACGCAGCAGGTCGGGAATGTCCGAATACTGTTGTTCGTGCAACCAGCGGCGTAAACGCTTCACGAATTCCTCCGGCGTCTGCTTGCGGGAGTCCTGAAGCACGTTATAACACAAGTCGAAATCGTACACCGCATCGCTCACCGCTCCGAAAATGCTGCCGTTCACCTCGGCGAGAATCGCGCCGTCCGGTTTCTGCTCCTTTACCGCCTTGCGAATCGCCCGGAGCATGTTGAAACCTCCCTGCGATTGCGAATGGGACGCCCGGGCATACGGAATGCTCGGATTCCAGTTCGGAATCTTGCTTCCGCCGCAAGCGTCGACACGGTATCCGTCGATATCGTACTCTTTCACATAATATCGTGACACGTCGGCCATGTAGTCGATCCAGCTCGGCCAATTGAAATCGAAGCACCAATAATCGAGCGTCGAGCCGTCTTCTTCCTGCACGAGCCATTCCGGATGCGCCTTGGCCCGATCGTTCGTGTTGCTCCCGCCGTGAGGCACGTTGTCCTGCAACACTTTCAGGCCGAGTTCGTGGGCACGCTTCACCAAGGCCCGATATTCTTCCGCCGCTTTTTCCGGCGTCGATCCCAAGCCGTCCTGAAATTTATAATAGTCCCGAGGCCAATAAATCGACTTGTCCTCCAACGGCATCAACCAGATCGCGTTGCAGCCGAGTTCCTTGATTCGGTCGAGCAATTTCGTCGCCGGAACGAACCCGCCGAGATCCTTGCAGCCGCTCCCGATGGTTCCCCCGGGGTGGAAACTGTACAGAATCGCCGACTCGAACCATTGCGGACGGTCTTTCGGGACGACGTTTCCGAGCTTCCGCATCAAGTCGTGGATTTTGAGCAACGCCGTTTCCGAGTCGCCGTCCACGACTTGGAGGTAAGCCATTCCAAGTTCCTGCGTCACGCCGGGTTTCATCCAACCCTTGGCATCGAAGCTCTGCGTCAAGCGCACGCCACCGTCTCGTCGTTCAATGCCGCAGCTCGATCGGTCCGCCATCGGACAAAGATTGTCCGAGAGCAGGAGCACGCTTTTCTTTTTGTCGAGTTGAAACACCAGTGGAGCGGAGTTCTTCCAGCTTCCCTGTCGTGCCCCCTCCGAAAAATTGTTCGGCGTGAATTTTTTCGGCGGATACTGGGCTGGGACGAAAAATTCCGCCTCCGTCCCAAACGGAAAGGTCGGGTACGCCATCCAGAAGTTTTTGAGTTTCACCGGTTCCTTGCCGTTCCAGGTCAGGGCCACGGAGCGGCCGATTGCACTGTTCTCGTCATCGATGCCGTATCCGAACACCGCAGTCCAATCACCGAGTTTGTATGTCGCCGTGACGGTGTTGTCCGTTTTGCCGAGACCGACGAATTCCGGCTTCGACTGACCGAAGATCCAGTTACCGTCTTGGGAAATGTCGAAAAACTGGGGAACGGAAGCGTTTTCGGCAGCGGCAACGGGGATCGTTACCGTTTCGCCTTGACAGACGATTTCGGTGAGGATGCCGTTGCGATCATCGAACCGGGCCGCGAATTTTGCCGGGTTGCCGAGCTCCATTCCGAATGCCGCAAAACCGACCGCCAAGAACGCCAGAAAAAAGAGGGATGTTTTCATGGTGCCCATTTTACCGGATTTCGAGAGCGGCGTCCAGAAACGGTTTTGCCAAGAAAAAAAATCAGGCTTCGTGTGAAGCCTGATTTTCTCGTTCAAGATCGGTCCGAGTCGTTACCGGGAAATTTGCAACCCGAGATTAACACCATAGACCAGGATCGATGAATTGTGAGCGGATCGAATGCCGAAGATCGAGCTGTCCGGATTGATCCGATAGTCGTTGACCATCACACCGCGGGCGATATTGTCCGCGAACATCGTCGTGAAACCACCGGTGACACTGACGGCGTCCGTCCACTGCCAGGCAGCGTCGAGTCGCAGTTCGACGACCGGACTGAAGAAGGTTTGCGTCCGCTTGTGTGAGTAGGCGGTCGTGTTGTTCAGCGCTCCGACCGGAATCCACGGATAGACGCCTTGCCACGCACTTCCCTCGGAAATCGTCGCATCTCCCTGCTCGCCGATTCCCAAATCGCCTGTCGTATCGGAGCTGTCGAGTTCCGGCCAAGTTCCCATGTCATAGTTCCATCCCAGATTGCTGCCGCTCGTTCCATTGGTGGTCAACATCTGATTGTTGATACCGGCCAGGAAACGGCCTTCGAATCCGAACGTCCAACGTTGATTTTTCCGGGTGATCTTTGCTCCGATTTGGGGGCCGATGATTCGGTTCAGGCCGCGGGCATTGACCGACAGGTCCGCCAAGACCGACACGGGGCCGTAAGCATTGGCATTTTGCTGGTAGTAGGTCGTCGTTACCGTTGTGGAACTTGAATCGTCGTCAACGTCGACCACCGGCAACGGTCCTGTGCCGAAGAATTTGAATTGATCGTCCAAGTGCCAGTATCGTGCTCCGGCCAGGATTTCGAGTCCACCCCATTTGAACGGATGGGCACGGTAGGTGTACATCAGTTCAAGGCTGTAGTTGAGCGACCGGTTGGTGATCGTCGCACTGTTGAACGTGATCGGCAACGGAGCGATGACGGCGTGGTCCCAAACGACTGTCGGGTGGTAGTGGTTCGGGAAAAAGCCCCACAGGTAACCGACGTTTTGAATCATGGCCGATTGCGGCTGGACGACATTTCCTTCCAAGTGGCTTCGACCGGTCAAAGCGGCGGCATTCCAAACGTTCAAGGTTCCATAACCGTATCCGGTATCGTTCGAACCTCCTTTGACCGAGGGGTACAGGGTCAGCGTTTCGGAATCCCGAATCACCATACTCGCATTTTCTTGAGTAACGGTACTGGTCGCCGCGGGGAGACCGTATCCGCTGAACAACCACCCATGGTGCCCTTTCCGGTTACCGACTTCGACCCGTGTTCCCATGCTGAACTGAAGGTCGAACATGTTCGAGTTCATCGAGTTCGACTGGAGGGATTCACGGCTGCCGTTGTAGGTCCAGCGGGTATCGTTGTTACCGTCGTTGTCCGTCGATCCGATGTAATTGCCGTTGGGGGCCGAGATCGCCCACCAGATCATTTCAATATCGGCGTACAAGCCGTCTCTGTCGCGACGATTACCGCCGAACTGCTCCGCCTGATACGGCTTCCAAAAGCGAGCACCCTCCAGAGCCGAAGCGGATTCCGGTATCGCCAATGCGATCGAAACGATCAGGACTACCGCCAGGAACAATTTTGATTTCGATAGAGACATGTTTTTGCCCACTTCAGTGTACGTGATTCCTTGCACCTCTTGTCCTGTCATCGAAAAAACAGGACAAACTGACGATCCCGCATCCTTTACGGAAGGTCGTTTTGCGTCGACATGGCAATGGTCGCGGACGGTTTTCGTCAACGAAGTCGCCTTCGGACTGTTCTTCTACCACCCTGTGACGGTAGTATCGGACTTACGGACTATATCAGTTGAGTGATAAATCCCAATTCAACGAGGTTTGTAGCGATTCGTCTTGACAAGTCGGGCCTCGCGTGTAAAACTGGGAAGATTGCACTGTTTCCGATGGAGTCTTACGTCTCCCGCGTTCTCGCCGGAACCTGTGGTTCACGGGCTTAACGAATGGGAGACGAACCGATTCTTCGTCTCTATCGTCATGGCCGACGTTCCGACTTTCCCAATTATTCTGTTTCAACCGGAAATTCCGGAAAATACCGGCGCAATCGGTCGAACCTGCGTCGCGGCGGGGGCGCCGCTGTATCTTGTGAAGCCGTTGGGGTTTCAACTTGACCAGAAAAAGCTCCGCCGCGCCGGAATGGACTATTGGGACGCCCTGCAATGCGAAACCGTCGCCGATTGGAACGCATTGACGCTCCAATTGCCGGGAAGACGCTGGTATTTGACGAAGAAGGCGACGAAATCGTATCTCGACGCCGATTTCCGACCGGGAGACGCCCTGGTCTTTGGAAACGAGTCCGGCGGCTTACCCCATTGGATCACGGACGCCGAACCGGAGCAGTGTTTGCGGATTCCGATGAATCCCGCCGCCCGGAGCTTGAATCTCTCCGTCAGCGTCGGCATCGTGCTCTATGAAGCGCTGCGGCAAAGCAATCGAAAGGAATAAAACGTCATCCCCACCTGCGCGGGAATGACGGTCTTTACCCTTTTTCACGCAGCTCGATCCAGTCTCCGCTGCCATGATACATTCTTACGGAAGCGTCACCGAAGCACCGTCGTTGACGGCAGCCCAACGGGCGTAAGGAATCCGCGAAATCGTCACCGGGAACGGATGGATGGCCCCATCACCGAGCAAAAACTGACAGACCCCCGGATGAGCGCTGCCGAAATTCCCGGATTCCAACGGTTGCCCGCCATAGGGAGCCGTCGCGGAAAAACCCAAATAGTAATCGCTCGCCTTTTGGGCGATCGAGTTGACGTTCGGATCGTTCGTATCCCCTTCCGATGTCGTTGCGGCATCGTCCCCACCCGTCGAACTAACCGACGAACTGTTATAACGGTTGAGTACAGGCCGTCCTGAAGAGGGAGATCGCCAATATCCGCAGTTGAGATATGAGCAGTCCGCTGCCTGAGCTCGGTCGTAATCCGTACCGCCGGTGTTATATGTCGAACATTTACCGACCAAATCGATCGGAATGTGTTTTTCACCGACGATAATCTGGTTGCTCAAACCGTCCTGCAACCAAGCGAACGTGTCACGGGGCTTCCACGAACTGACGTCACCCGGGGTTTCCTGCGTCGGTGGTCGAAACGGGTTAATCATTCGGTCAATGGCGTTTCCAAATTCGGGACGACCATTGACATAGAAATTACCCGCCTTGTTGGCGAAAACCATGCCGTAATCGCTTTGCGGCCCCAAATAATAGGAAAACCACGTCGTCCCGGAAGAAGGGGCGATATCCTCGGTATACACGGGTCCACCGCCACGACGAGTCGGACAGCGGTAAATCGGAACGGAGCCGAACGCCTTGCGGTCCGCTTCCGTCATCGCCTTGCCGGCAGTCGCCGTGGTTGAACCACGCCACCAATCGTTCATCACAATTCCGTTGGCTCCGGCGGACTCGACAAGCCGATCGTAAATCGCCTGCTGTTCGATGAACGGATAGATCAACCCCCACATGGTCATGCGGCTGTCATTTCCGCCGCTGTAAATAACACACGGCGGTAGTCCCAATCGGGTATCGTGAAAATTGTGAATTCCGATACCAATTTGTTTGAGGTGGTTGGAACATTGCATCCGACGAGCCGCTTCACGCGCCGATTGGACCGCCGGCAGCAGCAGAGCGATCAAAACGCCGATGATCGCAATCACGACCAGAAGCTCAACAAGCGTAAACGCATTGCGTAAGCCCCCCCCCCCCCCCGCAATTTAACAAAGAAAGTGTTTTTCATGGTTTCCTCTTTTGCATGAAAATTGTTGAAAGAAATAAAACCCATTCTCATTTTAATTGGCCCATCGGCGAAATCAACAGCAAAAAAAATTTGTTCCCCTACGAGCCGGGACCTGTGGTCACGGAGTGTTGAGGCGGCCCCACTTTCCGGAACCGCAGTCCCGGCTCTGAAATATTAATCTTCTTCCTTGACGCGCCAGCGGAGAAACGAGTCGAGAAAGCCCTGGATATCGCCGTCGAGCACTTGGTGGAAATTCCCCATCTGGAAGCCGGTTCGAGCGTCCTTGACCCGTTGGTCCGGATGGAGAAAATAGTTCCGAATCTGCGAACCGAAGCCGACTTTCGCAAGGTTTTTATACTTGTTCGCCATCGCCAGTTCCCGTTTTTCTTCCTCGGCACGGACCAATCGGGCGCGGAGCATTTTCCACGCCAGAGCCCGGTTTTTGTGCTGGCTCCGCTCGTTTTGGCAATAAACGACCGTGTTCGTCGGAATATGCGTCAATCGAATCGCGCTGGACGTTTTGTTGACGTGCTGCCCGCCGGCGCCGCTGGCCCGCATCGTGTCTTCGCGGACGTCGGCCTCCTGGAGGTCGATCTGGATCGAGTCGTCGACTTCCGGCGAGACATCGACCGCCGCGAAGCTCGTCTGCCGCTTTCCTTCCGAGTTGAACGGACTGATTCGGACCAGCCGATGGATTCCGGCTTCTCCTTTGAGATACCCGTACGCCATCGGACCGCGAACGACGAAACTTGCGCTGTTGATCCCCGCTTCTTCGTTGTCCTGGCGGTCGATCAATTCGATTTCGTAGCCGTTTGCCTTCGCCCAGAGGGAGTACATCCGAAGGAGCATTTCGGCCCAGTCGTTGGCGTCGGTTCCGCCGTCCCGGGCGTTGATCGTGATGATCGCGTCGTTCGGATCGTACGGCCCGTTCAGGAGCGACGCCGTTTCGAGTTCTTCCAGTCGGGACTCGATTTGCCCCAATTTGACGGGAATTTCGGCGCACATATCGGCGTCGTCCTCCCCCATTTCGAAGAGGAGTTGCAGGTCGCCGAAGTCGGTAAGCACTTCATCGAACGGTTTCAGCAGCGTTTTCAGGGCGCGCAACCGTCCGATGGTCGCTTGAGCTTTTTCCTGATCGTCCCAGAAGTTGCTCGCGGCCATTTCGGCCTCGATTTCCTTCACCGTTTGCGATTTGGCGGCGTAGTCAAAGAGAGTCCTGCAGCTGAGTCAGCCGCAGCCGGATTTGCTCCGCGCGATTCGTCCAGTCGTTTTCGATCGGCATAATTTTTCCTTTGCAAAGAGCCGGGCATGAAGACGGTACTCCGTCGCAATCCCCGGATAAACACGTCAACATCATATCGCTTTCACGCTAAAACACAAGCGGCTTGACAAACGGAAACGAAATTGCGACAATTATCTTCGTTCGCGGTTTTCGACGGAAAACCGACGACGCTCAACCCTTACACCCTTGGAGTTTCCCATGCCGAAGAAAGACGACCAGCGCAAGTCCGTGATCGACGTCCTGAACAAAGCCCGATCGATGGAATTGTACGCGATTATTCAGTACATGAACCAGCATTATGTGTTGGACGACGCCGATTTCGGCAAACTCGCCTCGGCGGCCAAAAAGATCGCGATCGAAGAGATGAAGCACGCCGAAAAGTTTGCGGAACGGGTCAAGGAACTCGACGGCGAACCGACCGCTGAAATCGCCGCCCGCATCGTTCACGCCCAAAAAATCGAGCAGATTTATCCGTTCGACGCCGACGTCGAAGCGGACACGCTTGTGAAGTACAACGAATTCATGAAAATCTGCCGCGACAACAACGACAGCGTCAGCGCGACCTTGTTCGAAACGATCATCGCCGACGAACAGGAACACTTCAACTATTTCGACGACACGCACGCCCACATCGAAAAGCTCGGCAACAGCTTCCTCGCCCGTATGACCGGCGAAAACGCCGACTGAGACGAAAAAGAACGGCGTTTGGTAGGTTGCCGACCGCCGGGCGGCAACGTCCAGTACTCTGGACTCTTTCACGGAGTACCGCACGCGACCGCCCGGCGGTCGGTCGCCTACCTTATCGCATTATTTCAACCGAAACAACCGGTGCCGCGCTTCGAGCAGATTCTGCGGAACGCCGTCTTTTGCTTCGTCCCGGAGCGATTCGAGCGGCGGATGTAGGAATTTGTTGACGAGCCGCTCGAAAGCGTACCGAATCTCCGATTCCGACTTTTCGTCGAGTTGCGGCAGCTTGTTGAAGAGCCGCCGTAATTCGTCTTCCTTGATGCGCATCCAATCTTCCCGCAGTTTTTGGATCGTTTCGCCGGTCCGGCGCACGTTGACGCCGCGCAGATATTCTTTTGCTTCCGCGCAGACGATTTGAACCGCTTTCGGCAGTTCGCGGTCCCGTTCCGTTCGGTTTCGGGCGCACGCTTCCTGAAGATCATCGATCGAGTAAAGAAAAACCTCCGGCAAGTCGCCGATACTCGGTTCAAAATCGCGTGGAATCGCCAAATCGAGCACGAACAACGATCGCCCCGACCGTTGCGGTTCAATGCTCTTGAAATCCCGCCGCGAAACGATCGGTTCCGGTGCTCCGGTCGTCGAAACGACGACGTCGGCGTCGACCAATTTTGGGAGCCGCTGGTCCCAATCGGCGACCTTTCCGTTGAATGTCTTGGCGAGCTCTTCGGCCCGCTCCCGGTTGCGGTTCAAGACCGTGATCGACTTTCCGCCGTGATCGATCAGATATCGAACCGTCTCTGCGGCCATGTCGCCGGCACCGAACACCAGGATTCGTTTGTCGTCGAGCCGCTCGAAGATCCGCAGCGCGAAATCGACCACTGCGATGCTCGGAATGCTGACCCGCCGTCGATGTAATTCCGTTTCAGTCGCAACTCGTTTCGCCGTCCGCAGCGCGGTTTGGAACATTCCATGCGTCAGCGGCCCGACCGATTCGGCGTCCAATGCAAGTTGGTACGCCGCCTTGACTTGCGACAGAATTTGAGCTTCGCCGAGCACCATGCTGTCGAGACTTGCCGAGACCGCGAAAAGATGTTCCACGGCGTCGAAGCCGTCCAGCGAAAAAATCTGCGACGCCAACGGAAGCTCCTGGTTCGCCGTTCCTTGCTGTTCGAGCAGGAATTTCAGCAGCGTTTCGGTCGACGGCAGTTCGTCGACTTCCGAAGCGACGTAAAATTCCGTGCGGTTGCAGGTCGAAAGGAGCACCGCTTCGAACGCGCTCATCCGTTCCTGCCAAGCGCGGAGCGCCGCCGCGACCTGCGCCGGTGAGAACGCGAGCCGTTCCCGAACTTCGATGGACGCCGAAACATGGTTCACGCCGATCACACGGAGGTTCATCGCCGAACCTCCGTGTTTCCATGGCAGCCGGAAGCGAAGTCGGTACTCCGACGCAGCGCCCGGTTTGTGCGATCAACACGATGAAATAAACCGGTCGCTACGGGAGTACCCTTCGCTTCCGGCTGCCAATTCGATGCGCTCTTCTTCCAATGCGCGTTCCCGAAGAAAACGCCGAACAACAGAATCGCGATGAGAAACAGGAAGGCGACGAGCGTCAGCACAGCGACTCGTCGCCCTTCCTGCCGATGAAACCGAAACGACAGCACGCCGGAAAAGAGGAGTAGAAACCCAAAAAGGAGCAACGTCCCCCAAACGAGCGGGTCTCCGATGTTCGTTCCGGACTTCGGAAGCAGCAGCACGCCGGGAAAGATGCACAAACCGAGAAAAACGACCGACGCTCCGATCGCGTGCCGGCAGGCGGTCCTGGACCATTCCAGCGTCGGAAGTTTCAGTTGCGTTTCCGTGATCGATTTGCGGCGGAGACGTCGATCCTGAACGAGATACATCAATCCGACGACGAACCCGACCGAAACGCTCAGCGTCGCCAAGAGAAACGAAATCGTGTGGACCCGCTTCAGGAAAAACGAAAAAGCGTGCTGATCCCCGGAAAAAGTCGAGGTTGACGCCGGTGTGAACGCTCCGCAACCGATCAGGAGCAGAGCAATCGGGAGGAGCACCAAACCGAACGGAATTTTCGGATGGAAAATCTGCAAATAGAGGCAAACGAAGACCAATCCCCACGCCGTGAAAAAGAAAAACGATGCGGCGTTGTTGATGGCTCCGACGTGATAAAAGAGAAACGCCGTATGCGCGACGAACCCGGCGAACGTTCCCAGCACGCTGAAAACGCCGCGAATCGGACTGCGAAAAAAGAACCGCGACACCTCCAGGAGGAACACGATTCCGTAGCTCGCGGCAAAACAAACGATTCCGACACCGGACATACCGGTTATTCTAACCGAAACGAGCTCCGAGACAATTCACCCTTGAAAAAACCGGTCGGTCCGATACACTGAATACACTCATTTAGCCGGTACTCCGCGTCTTCCCCCAAAAATGTAAAACGATGCCAAAACCCAAAATACGCTGCGGTTGGTGCGGCGCCGACCCGCTTTACGTCCGATACCACGACGAGGAATGGGGCCGTCCCGTTTCCGACGACCGGAAAATGTTCGAGTTTCTGCTGCTCGAAAGCGCCCAAGCCGGGCTCAGTTGGATCACGATCCTCCGGAAACGGGAAAACTATCGGAAGGCGTTCGCGAATTTCGACGCCAAAAAAGTTGCCAAATTCGACGATTCGGATGTCGAGCGGTTGATGAACGACCCGGGGATCGTCCGAAACCGGCTCAAGATCAACGCCGCGATTTCGAACGCCCGCTGTTTCCTCGCCGTTCAAAAAGAGTTCGGAAGCTTTTGCGACTATCTGAACGGATTTCTGCCGGACGGCAAGCCGATCGTGAACCGCCGGAAGTCGCTCGAAGAGATTCCGCCGCGCACCGAATTATCGCAAAAAATCAGCGCCGACATCAAACGTCGCGGCTTCAAGTTTTTCGGCTCCACGATCTGTTACGCTCACCTGCAAGCGACCGGGTTGGTCAACGACCATCTCGTCGACTGCGACTTTCGCTAAATTTGCACAAAAACATCCATGACGAACGCCCTTCGCCAAAAAATCGAACGAATATTACTTCCCGAGATCATGCTCCCCGCCCAGTACATCGGCGGTGAACCGGGGAGCGTCGTCAAGCCGCACGAATCCGTCAAGGGAAAGCTCTGTTTCGCGTTCCCGGACACTTATACGATCGGGATGAGCAATTACGGCTTGCAATTGCTCTACACGATCATGAATAAGCGCAACGACTGGGTCTGCGAACGGGTTTTCACGCCGAAGCCCGACATGGAGCGTGCATTGCGGGAGAACGGCTTGCCGCTCTATTCACTGGAGAGTTTTACGCCGCTCTCCGGGTTCGACGTGATCGGATTCACATTGCAGTATGAAATGTCGCTGACGAACGTGTTGACGATGCTCGACCTCGGCGGCGTCCCTTTGCATCGAACCGAACGAAAATCCGACGATCCGTTGATCATCGCCGGCGGACCGTGCGTCGCGAACCCGGAACCGATGGCGGACTTCATCGATATGTTCGTGATCGGCGACGGCGAGGAATCGCTCCCCGCCGTCGCCGATGCCTGGCTCGAAGCGCAACGAAAATTCCCCGACCGCCGTTCCGCGTTGCTCGACGTCGCCCGCCGATTTCCGTTCGTTTACGCCCCGGAATTCTATTCCGTAACGATCGATTCCAACGGCCGTGCCGGAAAACCGAAACCGACGGAACCCGGAATACCCGAAACGATCAACGCGGCGGTCGTTCCGGACCTCGACGCCTTCGAACCGCCGGTTCACCGAATCGTTCCACTGATCGAATGTGTTCAGGACCGTGTCGCGATCGAAATCATGCGGGGCTGCCCGGGGCGCTGCAAGTTCTGTATCAGTACGGTCCAAAAGCGTCCGCTGCGGTATCGGGACCCCGACGCGATCGTTCGGCTCGCTTACGATTCCTGCCTGGCGACCGGCGCCGAAGAAATTTCGCTCCTCTCGCTGTCGACGAGCGATTATCCGAAGTTCGACGAGTTGCTCGAAAAGTTGCGGGACAAGCTCGCGCCGCTGAAAATCTCGATTTCCGTACCGAGCTTGCGGGTCAACCACCAATTGAGTACGGTAATGCGTTCCCTTTCGACGGAGCGGACTTCCGGACTGACGCTTGCTCCTGAAGCGGCTCTGGACGAAATGCGCAAACGGATGGGAAAACCGATTTCGAACGAAAACCTCCTGAATGGTTGCGAAGCGGCGTTTCAGAACGAATTCAATCGCGTCAAAATGTATTTTCTCTGCGGTTTGCCGGAAGAAACCGACGCGGACATCGACGGGATCGTCGATTTATCGCAACAGATTTTACGTCTCGGTCGGGAAGTGCGCGGTCGGGCGCCGATCGTGACGGCGAACATCTCGAATTTCGTGCCGAAACCGCAGACGCCGTGGGAACGAATGGGAATGATGAGCCGCGATTATTTTTTCAAAGTCCACGACCGCTTGAAAAACAAGGTTCGGCGGACGGCGATTTCGCTCAAATACCACACGCTGGACACCAGTCTGCTCGAAGCGCTCATTTGCCGTGGCGACCGGCGTCTTGGCAAGGTGATCGAAAACGTCTGGCGTATGGGAGCCCGACTCGATGGTTGGACCGACCATTTTCGCGGCGACCTTTGGGAGCAGGCGCTCGACTAAAGCGGGCTCGACATCAAGCAAATAGTTCACGAAAATTACGCCGACACCGACGAACTCCCGTGGGAACATATTCGGTACGTTGGTTGATTCGTTTCGACAAACCATCATCGTAGTCCCATGTCGTTTCAACAACTCATCGCCCGTTGGCTGGCGGCCCAGGCGACCGCGACGGTCAAACGGGAACTTTATTCGGCGGTCCAAAACGCGGCAACGGAACAATCCCCGGAAGCCGGGACCGAACTCGTGCGCTGTGAGGATCACGACGTCAAGTATTCGGAACCGCCGCCGACCGATATCGGGTTCGTCTTCGCGATGCCGATGGAAGCCGCCGGAATCGTCGACCGACTCAAAGACGCCGAAACGACCATCGGCGATCAACGACGGTTTCACACCGGACGCTTCGGCAAGTTCCGCGTCGCCGTCGTCGAGTCCGGCGTCGGACAGGCAAAAGCCGCTCAAGCGACCGACGCCTTGATTGAAGCGTTCCAACCGCAACGGATCGTCTCCGCCGGGTATTCCGGAGCGCTCGCCGAGAACCTGAAACGGTTCGCAATCCGCATTCCGCAAACCGTCGTCCGGGAATCCGACGGCAGGCGGCTCCATTTAGCCGGTGCTCCGAGTCCCGAAGGGGAAACGCTCCTCACAACCGATTTTGTCGCCGCAACGCCGAAAGTAAAAAAATCGCTCGGCAAAAAATTCGCCGCGCAGCTCGTCGACATGGAAACCTTCGCCGTCGCCGAACGTTCCCTGAATCGTGGCATCCCGTTTCTTTCCGTTCGGATCGTGCTCGATACCGTTGCCGAAGCGATTCCCAACGATGTCCAACGGATCATGAAAAACGCCGAACGAGGCACCGCCCGACTGGTCGGATCGGTGCTCGGTTCCCTCTTTTCCCGACCCTCCGCATTGATCGACCTTTACACGCTCAAAGAACGAGCCCTCGACGCCACGGATCGACTCGCCAAGCGGGTTTATCGGGAAATCGCGGAGAATGGGGCAGATAAATAGAATGCGTTGCTTGCGAAGAGGCTCCCGGCCACGAAAAATATCGCAATCGACGAAACTTCACGATTTTTCCTGTTGCCGAAGAACCGGTTTCTTTGTTAGAATGAATGTCTTCGAAAAGATGGTTCGATTATTCTCGTCGAATCGTAACTAACAAAATTTGAAAAGCAAGGTTGCTCTATGAACACCCGTCAGATTTGCCCGGCGATGCTCATGTTGTTCGCCGGATTCCTCTATTTCGCGGTCGGTTGCAACGACTCGGTTGCCCAAATTCCGATCGTTCCGCCGAATTCGGCCCCCGCCGTCAACGTCGACGCCGTTGCTGCCGCCAACGATTCGCTGTTGCCGCTCGTTCCGTCCGTGCCGGACAAAACCGTCGCCCGGATTTTCATGCAAACGCTGGAAGACCAACATTTTTCGCAGCGGAAGCTCGACGAATCGGTCTCCAAGGAGGCGTTTCGCCTCTATTTGAAGGGGCTCGATCCGTTCAAGCTCTATTTTTACCAAACGGACATCGACCAATTCTCCCGATTCGAGACGAAAATTTGCGATCTTGCCAAGCGTGGGGACATTTCGCCGGCGTTCGAGATTTACAACACTTATCTTGAACGGGTCAAGGAGCGCGTCGATACCGTGATGCAACTTCTCGACTCGCCGCAAGACTTTTCGGTCGACGAGGAAATCATCCGGGACAAGGACCAGTTGACTTGGCCGAAATCGAAAGAGGATGCGAACGACCGTTGGCGTAAACGGGTCAAGGACGACATTCTCGCCCTGAAAGCGGACGCCCGGGACAAGGAAAAGGAACGAGCCAAGGCGATCGCCGAAGGAAAGGAACCGCCGAAAGGTTCGACGGAAATCAAGGATCCGGTCGAACGGCTGAAAAAACGGTACACCAGCTTCCGGAAGCGGATGCTGCTCGAAAACCATATTGCGCAACAGCAACTCATCGACGATATCAAGAAGTCGGCGAACGACGACGTGATGGAAGCGTTTCTCTCGTCGATTTCCGGGGCGCTCGACCCGCATACGTCGTATATGTCGCCGACGTCGCTGAAGAACTTCGACATTCTCATGAAAAAGAAACTCGAAGGGATCGGCGCGACGCTGACTTCCGAAGACGGATACACGGTCGTGAAAAAGCTTTCCGCCGGCGGCCCCGCACAAAAAAGCGGGTTGCTCCATGAAGACGATAAAATCAGCGGCGTCGGCCAAGGAAAAGACGGCAAAATCGAAGACGTCGTCGACTCGAAACTGTCCGACGTCGTCAACATGATTCGTGGTCCGAAGGGAACCATCGTCCGTCTCGAAATCATTCCCGCCGACGGAGCCGCGACGAAAGTCATCGAAATCACCCGTGATGAAGTCGACCTGAAAGATCAGGCGGCCAAGGGGGAAGTGTTCGAGTTCGGAACCAAACCGGACGGAACCCCGTACAAACTCGGTGTGATCGATCTTCCCGACTTCTATCTCGACATGCAGGCGTTTCGAATCGACGATCCGAACACCCGAAGTACGACGAACGATATCAAGAAGATCCTGAAGGATTTCGTCGGCAAAAATGTCGACGCGGTGATCCTCGACCTGAAGAAGAACGGCGGCGGCTCGCTTTACGAGGCGGTTGCGTTGACCGGTTTGTTCATTGAAACGGGCAACGTCGTTCAAACGAAGGACGATGTCGGGAAGCCGCAGCAGCGCGACGATCCGGATCCAGGCTGCGATTGGACCGGCCCGCTCGTCGTGATCGAGAGCAAGTTCAGCGCCAGCGCGAGCGAGATTTTCGCCGGAGCGATCAAAGATTACCAACGCGGTCTGCTCGTCGGCGACTCCCGGACGCACGGTAAGGGAACCGTCCAACAGATGAAGGACCTTTCCGAACGATTTTTCCAGGGGATGCCGACCAACCTCAATTTGGGGGTGATCAAGCTGACGATTCAGGGCTTTTACCGCCCGAGCGGTGTTTCACCGCAACGGCTCGGCGTCGACGCCGACGTCGTGATTCCGTCGTTGACCGACGTGCTCGAAGATATCTGCGAATCCGATCTCGACAACGCCCTGACGCTCCGGACGATCACGCCGGCGCGGAACTTTCCGCCGAAGTTCAAATATGTCAGCCCGCAAATTTCGGCGAAGTTGCAGGAACTTTCCGACCTCCGAACCAAGGAGAACGACGAGTTTGCCCGAATTCGACGGGACATCGCGGTTTACAAAGAGATTCGCGGTCGAAAAACCTCGACGCTCAACGAGAAAAAGTATTTCGAAGAGCTCGACCGTTTCAACGCCGATAAAAAGGAACGCGAACGGTATGAAGATCTCGTCGACAGCGACGCGAAGATCAAAAAGGACTACTATCTCGACGAAGTGATGGCGATTACCGTCGACTACATCAACGTGCTGCAGCAGTCCAGCGTGCCGTTCCCCGTGTCGCGAACCGTCGTTCCGAAAGCGAATCCGTTCGGATTTTTGCTCGGAAAATAAAAAACCGAGTGAAACGACGTCCTGCACGTCCCTCTCCCTCCGGGAGAGGGTTAGGGTGAGGGGCTCTGTGGTTGGAATTTCGAAGAAAGTTCAAGAGAATCAACATCCCCGTTCTCTGTTTTGCTTATTCGTTCGAGTAAGTCAACGCCGAACACCCCTCACCCTAGCCCTCTCCCCAGGGAGAGGGGAGGGAAAGCGACGCGTGTTCAAACGCCCTCCACATCCCTCGTTTTCATTTCAACACGATATGTTTCTTCGCGCAACAATCGTCGCCGTGGTCGCTCTGCTGACGACGGCGTTTTCTTTTTGTCTCGGACAGCTTCCGGAGAAGCAGCGGGCGGTTGCCGACCGCTACGCGCAGCTCGAACAGATCATCTTGCGCATGTCGGAAGTCTCCGCGACGACGAATCCGAAGCGGGCCGCGCTGCTCAAGAAGGTGTTGACGTTGAGCAAGGACCGACTTGTTTCACCGCGGCTCGACGATCTTGCACGGACCTTGGACCAGAAGCGTCTGACCGCTGCGCTCGACGGCCAGGACACGATCGAAAAGGATTTGCTCGAACTGCTTAAATTGCTCGAAAGCGAGAACCGCGACCAGCGTCGGGATGCCGAGAAGGAACGGATCAAACAATTCCTGCGCGATTTGGAGGAGTTGATCCATAAGGAAAAGGTGTTGAAGCAGCGGACTGCTCAAAACGAGAACACGCCGCCGCTCGAAAAGGATCAGAAAGAAGTCCGTGATCGGACGGACACGTTGCGGGAGCAGATCGAGAATTACGAAAATCCCGACAAAAAGCCGGAGCCGAAGAAATCGGACCCAGACGTCGAGAAAAAAGATTCCGAAGCGAAAAAACCTGACGCCGACTCGGAGAAGAAGGATTCCGAAGCGAAAAAGCCGGATGCCGACTCGGAGAAGAAAGATTCCGAAACGAAAAAGCCCGACGCCGATTTGGAGAAGAAAAATTCCGAAACGAAAAAATCCGACGCCGACTCGGAGAAGAAGGATTTCGAAACGAAAAAACCGGATGCCGACTCGGAGAAGAACGACGCTGAATCCGACGAGGGGAAATCGCCGACGATGAAAGCGATGAACCAGGCGGTCAAGCGAATGAAGCAAGCGGAAGAGAAACTCAAAAACTCGGCCAAGAACGACGCGATCAAAGATCAGGAGGAAGCGATCGCGGAGCTGCAAAAAGCGAAAGCGGAGCTCGAAAAGATATTGCGACAAATTCGTGAAGAAGAGCTGATGCAAACGCTGGAAAAGCTCGAAGCCCGATTCAAGCGAATGTTGCGGGTTGAACAGGGAATTCGTTCGCAAACCGAAAAACTGTCGAAAGAACCGGCGGATTCCGACGACGCCAAACGAACCATCCAAATTCAGGGAAGTCGGCTTGCCGCCGACCAGCAGACGGTTCTCGACGATGCCGACGCCGCTTTGGTGCTGCTCCGCGAGGACGGAACCGCCCAAGCGATGGCGGAGTCGCTCCTTCAAACGCGGTTCGACATGGTCGACATCAAAGGCCGATTGGAAAAGACCGATCTCGGTGCCGTAACGATATCCGTCGAGGACTCCGTGATCGCCGCGCTGGAAGAGATGCTCGATGCCATTGAACTGGCGATCAAGGAAGCGAAGAACCGAAAGGAGCAGCAACAGCAAGGAGGCGGTGGAGGCGGGAAAGAAATCGAGCCGCTGATCCAAATGCTCTCCGAATTGAAAATGATTCGGTCGATGCAGCGCCGGGTGAACGACCGAACGGAGCGTTACGAAAAAATGATCGCCGAACCGAACGCCGACTTGCAGGTGTTACAAAAAGCGGTCGAGGAACTCGCCCGGCAGCAAAACCGGATTTCCCGAATTCTGCACGATATCAAAGTCGGCCGGAACGAGTGAAAAAGGCAGGCGGCCGATCTCCGAGCGGTCGCGTGCGGTACGCCGCACTCCATTTAGCCGATACCCCGTGAATTAAGTCCGGAGTACCGGATGTTGCCGCCCGGCGGTCGGCAACCTACCATTCCGAGACTCCGTTTCTACTGCGGCAATTTCAACGACTTCAGTTCGACGAACGGTTTGAGTGACGTTAATTTCGGCGTTTGCGCATTCCCTTCGGTACCGACGACCGTGAGCACTTGCGTCGACCGTAACACCGCCGGGTTCGCTTCGAACGGATTCTCCGGGAGCGTTGCTTCGGTTCCTTTCGACAGCGGTTTCAGGTTGTCCGCCGCATAGAACATCGGTAACATTCCGTCGACGACGGCCGCTTGATCGACCGGAGCCGGTTGGTCGCCGAACGCCGTGGAATTTCGCTCTAAAAACGTCGTTCCCGCCCCCGAGGTTGCCGGAAGCGATCGGAATTCCCGATACGGTACGGAAATTTCCCGGACGATCGTACCGTCCGCGCCGTCGGTCGAAGCCGCGATCGCATTTTCCGTGCGCAAAGCGGGTTCAGGATAGGCAGCGGCGTATTTTTCGACGCCGGCCGCAACAGCCGCCGTTGGTTCCTTGAACACCGTCGGCAACACATCGGCTCCCACCGGTTGCAGGGACCTCAATGACGCCTGGTCGGGAACCGGCGGAATGGGCGAAACGGAATTGTCCTTCCGAAACGGGAACGCGGAAGCGGAACCGATCAATACGATCGCCGTTGCCAGGAGCATTTTCGCTCTTGGCGGCAGCGCGCGACCGGACGTTCCCTGTTCGGGACGAAGAGGAAATCCAGGGGGGGACATCTCTCGACCTCGGAAAAATGGGGTTGGCGTCCTTCCTTGGACGAGGCGTTCGTCGAGCTTCGACAACGCTCCTCTACGGTAATCGGTTATGCCGCAGTCTCCGTTGAAAGTTTTTCCGTTTGACGGTACAATCGGTGTTTTCGGTAAAGTCAATATCGTGGTTCTTTATTCCGACGGTATGCACATGAGAATAACTTCGTTCTGCGCCTTGCTTGTCCTCGTTTTCTGCAGGACGCTGAACGCCGATCCGTTGCCGGAAACGACATACCACACCGTTTTTCATGAAGTCCCGAAGCGAACCCCCCGTCCTTGGAGCGTTCCCGACAAGATCGATGTTCGGATCGTCGACGAACAAGGCAAACCCGTCGAAAAGGCAAAAATCCAGCTCATCATCGGCGACGGCACTCAAGTTCTCGCCGACCTTGAAGCCGAAAGCGACCACGACGGAAAAGCGTCGCTTCTCATTGCCGGGGAACACCGGAAGGAAATTCTCAGCGCCGTCAGCATTGAGGTTTCCAAAGGTGAAACCCATATATCGTACCATTTCAATTGGCTGGATTATGGACGAATGAAAGGGGAAAAAGTCGTCGTTCCTTCGGAACTCGATGTCCCTCTGCATCGCGCCGAAATGGTCGAATGCCTTGTCCTCGACGAAGACGGCAAGCCGGTCGAGGGGGTTGCCGTCGAGGCGACTATTTCCCGGAACAAGACGTTCGAATCCGGGTTCTATTCCTATGGATGGAGTTCGTCGTGCAATGCCAAAACCGATGCCGAAGGAAAATGGAAAGTCGGCCCCGTGCCGCTCGGTTCAGGGATGAAAGAAGTCTCCCGCATCACTTTCACACATCCCGATTATGTGCGCAAAGACGTTTCGTGTTCTTTCCGCGACGAGCCGCCGCTCGAAGTAAAACAAACGATCGTTCGGGCAACGAGTGTTCACGGTCGGGTCGTCGATCATGGCGGCAAGCCGATCGAAGGAGCGACCATTTACCGTGACGGATATATCAAAACGAAAACGGATGCTGATGGAAAGTATCGAATCGGCGGCCTCGGAAAAGAGGAATTCAAGCTCATTGCGATGGCTCCGGTCAAAGCGTATTCGCTACAAAAAATCGATCCGACGAAAACGCAAACCGTCGATTTTACTCTCGAACCGGGCAAAACGATTCGACTGCGTGCCGTCACGGAAGACGGGAAAACCTTGACGAACATTCATGTTTTCGCCGATCTGGACGGGATTGCCGAATATCCGTTCTTCGATTATCTCGAAACGAAATTGCACGACGACGGAACATGGGAATGGACGAACGCTCCCGACCGTGAAATATCGTTCGGAATATATCACCGGGGGAATCCCCGGCAATCCGTTCGCAACTATCGCAAATTCGGCTATTACCCGAAATCGCCCGCCGTCTTTCGTCCCGACGGCGAAACGCATATCATCCCTTTCGAATGGGTGGACGAAACAAACGGGCACCCGAATCTGCTCTGGACGTTGCCGGAACAGTTTGTCGTACGGGTATTGGATTCCCGGGACGGTAAGCCGCGAAAAGATGCGTCCGTCGTCCTGGTTTTCGGCGGCGGTTTTTTCGGCATGGATGAACGTAATGAAACGAAATATAAAACGGACGAAAACGGCCTGGTCGGCTTCGATATGGCGAAAGTCGACCGTGAACATGTTCTTGCCGTCAGCGTTTTCGTCAAAGAAGACGAAATATTTCTTGGAGGCAAAAAGCAATGGGGGTCCGATCCCATTCGTGGCAACGAACGGAGCGGACCGCCGTTTCCGGAGCTGTTGGAGTTCCTGCAAATCCGAAAAGACGCCGGGTTGGCCGGGCTTGTTCGTGATGAAGTGGGGAAGCCCCTGCCCGGTGTAACCGTTCGTTCGGCACGAGAGGAAATCGCTGTAAAAACGGACGAAAACGGCGTTTGGCGTGAAGGGAACGCCTCGCTCGGAGAGCATCTCGTTTTCGAGTTGCCCGGCTTTTTGAAATACGAAAATCGTCGTGAAGTAGAACAACTCGTCACGATGAAGCAAGGCAAAAAAGTGACGGGCCGGGTCATCGACGAAAACGGAACGCCGGTTTCCGGTGCCAAGGTTTTCGTCGAAAACACGAAAGAATGCGATTGGTATAAAGCCGAAACGAATGAAAAGGGACTTTTCGAACATTTTATCGGCACAACATGCAACGGCAACAACGTCAAATTGTTCGCCATGAAAACCGACAAGACCCCTTGTACGTTGGAGGTCGACATGACAGGTTCGACGGAGAATTTGGAATTCACGCTCACCCCCGGCAAACCGATTCGCTTTCGTCTTGTGTACGAAAACGGCGATCCGGTTCCACCGTACACGTTCCGTGCCGGGATGTTCCGGGCCGTTCGCCGAACTTGGGAAGGGGGCCGTTGCCATTATTCGGACGATTACGAGATCGAATGGAATTCCGACATCGACGGCCGTATCGAATGGAAAAACGCCCCGGATTTCAAGACGGAATACCATTTTTACCCCGAAAACGACTTCTTTCGACTGCCGCGTGCGCAACGGTATTTACCCGCCGACGAAGAACAGGTCCTCAAAGTTTCGAACAGCCCTTGAGTCCCGCTACGCTCCGGCCCCATCTTACAATTGATATTATCATGCCGAACGTGTTGGAAAAATTTCTCCGTTATGTTCGTATCGAAACGACGTCGCAAGCCGAAGTCGATCGGGTGCCGAGCACCGATTGTCAATTCGACCTCGCTCGACTGTTGGTCGAGGAACTCCGTGCAATCGGCCTGGACGATGCGGCGGTCGACGAACACTGTTACGTCACGGCGACGTTGCCATCCAATTTGCCGCCGGACGCGAAACCGGTCCCCGTCGTCGGGCTCATCGCTCACATGGACACGTCGCCGGAGATCACTGGAAAAAACGTCCAGGCGCAACAGCTCGATTATCGCGGCGGCGACATCGCGCTCCTTAATGGAACGATTATTCCGGAAGACGATGCCTTGAAAAGTTGCGTCGGCCACCGTTTGATCACGACGGACGGCACGACGCTCCTCGGTGCCGACGACAAGGCGGGGGTCGCGGCGATCATGACCGCCGTGGAGCGTTTACGCAACGAAAACAAACCGCACGGCGCGATTCGGATTTGTTTCACGCCGGACGAGGAAGTCGGCAATGGAACCGCGTTTTTCAACATCGAACGGTTCGGCGCCGATTTAGCGTACACCGTCGACGGCGGTTTGCCGGGCGAATTGAATTGCGAAACATTCACGGCAAGACAGGCGACGATTACCGTCACGGGAAAGGAAGTCCATCCCGGTACGGCAAAGGGAATCATGGTCAACGCCGCGCGGGTCGCTTCGGAAATCGTCGCCCTGTTGCCGAAAAACGAGAGTCCCGAAACGACCGAAGGACGTGAATCGTTTCTCCATCCGTACCAGATGGAGGGGACCGTCGGCAGCGCAACGGTAAAGACCCTTCTCCGCGGGTTCGACGACCGGGAACTTGAACGGCTCCAATTCGAGTTGGAAAACGCCGCCTCGCAAGCTCACGAAAGTTTTCCCGAAGCCGAGATCGACATCGTCTACAAGGACCAATATCGTAACATGCGGGAAAAGCTCGAAAATCGTCCGGAAATTCTCGCGAAACTCGACGCAGCGGCACGCCGCAGCGGCGTTCAGCCGCAGTGGACGGCGATTCGCGGCGGGACGGACGGTTCCCGCCTGACGGAACTCGGTCTGCCGACGCCGAACATTTACGCCGGCGGGCACAACTTTCACGGTCCGATGGAATGGTTGTCGGTCGACCACCTCGAAACGACGGTCGAAACGCTTGTCAACCTTGCCGTCGTTTGGACCGAATAAACGAAAACAAACAACGAGCCGGAACCTATGGTCCCGACTTCCTCGCGGAGTACCGGCAAAATATTAAATGATCTACGCTTACATTTCGTTTTTCGTTCTGGCGTTCCTGTTGAGCGTTGCCGTTTGTTACGGTATTCGCCGCATCGCTCCGTCGCTTGGTTTGGTCGACAAACCGGGAGAGCGGAAAATTCACACGATGCCGATCCCGACCGGCGGCGGCTTGGGAATCTGGTTCGGCGTGCTGTTTCCATTGGCTGTTGCGCAAATCGGATTGTTTCTTTTGCTCAACATCGCGGTCTTGCGGTCGTTCGTTCCGGAAACGGTTGCGGTTCATCTCGACGGTTTTGGGTTCCGCTCCGCCCAGCTTTGGACGCTTCTCGGACTCGGCAGTCTGCTGGTTCTGCTCGGCACGTTGGACGATCGGTTCAATCTTTCGTGGAAGTTGCGTCTCGGCGTGCAAACGCTTGTCGCGGCGTCGGCGGTCTTCTTCGGTTGGCGCTTGACGAACTTCGACGCAACATGGTTGAACGCCGCGTTGAGCGTTTTCTGGATCGTCGGTCTGATCAATTCGTTCAACATGCTCGACAACATGAACGGTCTTTCCGCCGGGGTTGCGGCAATCTGCACGGCGTTCCTTGCCGCCGTGATGATGCTTTCGCCGAACCCGGAATCGATGCAACCGCAGTTTTTCGTTGCGGGAATATTGATCGTATTGTTCGGTGCGCTCGCCGGATTTTTGTATCACAATAATCCGTTTCGGGCGACGATGTTCATGGGGGACGGTGGTGCGTATTTCATCGGGTTTCTGTTGGCGACGTTGACGCTCAAGGCGACGTTCGCCGGCGCCGAATCCCGGCAAACCCTGTTCGTGCCGCTGCTGATCCTCGCGGTTCCTCTTTACGATACGATGACGGTCGTCCTGATTCGGTTGCGCAACGGAAAAAGCCCGTTCGTCGGCGACAAGAATCATTTTTCGCACCGCTTGGTCGATCTCGGTCTCTCGAAAACGCAAGCGGTGCTGACCGTTTACCTGGCGACGGCGATTTGTTGTCTCGGTGCGTTGTTGATGTACCAGGTCGATTTTTTCGGCGCGTCGTTGATCTTCTTTCAAACGGTCCTTGTGCTTTTACTTGTTGCCATTATCGAACACACCGGTCGAAACAAATAACCATGCTGAACGCTTTTTCCGTCGACGTCGAAGATTATTACCAGGTAGGTGCCTTTGCGAAAACGATTGCGCCGGAGGACTGGCCGAACTGGGAATCGCGGGTCGTCGCCAACACGCGAACGATGCTGGACATCATGCAAACCGCGAAAACACCGGTCAAGGGGACGTTCTTCGTGCTCGGTTGGATCGCGGAGCGTCATCCGGAACTCGTCCCGGAAATTCGCTCCCATGGTCACGAAATCGCGTCGCACGGATTCTCGCATCGTTTAGTGTACGAAATGACCGAAACGGAATTTCGCGACGACGTTCGGCGAACGAAAAAACTGTTGGAGGAACAATCCGGGTGCGTGGTTCTCGGATACCGCGCTCCGAGTTTTTCGATCGTCAAGCGAACGCCGTGGGCGCACCGGATCCTGGTCGAAGAGGGTTATCGTTACGACAGCAGCGTTTTCCCGATCCATCACGATTTGCACGGTAACGCCGATGCGCCGCGGGAGATTCACACGATTGGAACCGAAGCCGGGCCGCTGACGGAGTTTCCCCCTGCCGTCGTCCGGCGTTTCGGGCAGAACTTTCCTACCGGCGGCGGCGGATATTTCCGGTTCTTCCCTTATTTCGTAACACGGAAGATGCTGCGATCGATCAATGCGGCCGGAAAACCGTTCGTTTTTTACGTTCATCCCTGGGAAATCGATCCGGAGCAGCCTCGCATTCCGGGGGCGACGCTGAAGAGTCGGTTCCGGCATTATCTCAATCTTCGCAAGACCGGCGGACGACTTGCGCGACTGTTGAGCGATTTCGAATTTGCGCCTATCGAGACGGTGTTGTTCGGTGACAACGCACGGTAATCACGAAACTACTCCTTGGCGACGAGCGCAACGGCGAACCAACCTTTTTCGATGCGACATTGACCCGCTTTCACGTCGGCGAATCGCGGATCCGTTTCGAAAATTTTCGGCGACATTTCCAACGGCCGGGCGACCGGGAACATTTTCCCGAACACGGCGCGCAACACGAATTGGGTCCGGACCAACGGTTCGACGCCTGTAATCGTTACGGAATTTCCGCGAACGAGGACCAGCTTGCCGTCCCGTTCTTCCGGACGGTAAGTGACGACCCCTTTGAAATTTCTGTGCGTTTTTTTGTTGACTCTCAATGACGCGATCGAGACGGAAATTTCGACTTGACCGTCCGCAAAACGAACGATGACGGGATTTTGTTCGGCGAACGCGATCTGCACGTCCTCGTCGTCCGGGTTGACGTCGGCGAACTCCGGCCGGAGAAATTTCGTTGCGATTTTTTTGCGGAATTCGGCGACGGACATTCGCTGTCCGCCGATGTCGAGCTTCCCGATCACGGCATTGAACGCGGTTTCATGAATCTTGGCGTCCGCAAATGCTCCCGCGAGGGTCGTCGGAGCCGGCGTATTACCGCTCAACACGCCTTCCCCGTCGAACTTCCACGAAGTGAGCAACCAATCCCTTTCCGTTTTCGAATTGCTGTTCTCCAGCGTGATACCGAGACTCTTGAGCGTACCGTGAACGCCGTTCTGGAATTGTTGGTTAAACTCGTTGAAACGGGCGGACGCTTCTTCGTCGAGACGGATTTTCGCTTGTTGCGCGATTTTTTGTCCCGTTTCCGCACGCGCGCCGCCGACACGGGCGGCGAACTGATTGCGTACGATATCACGGAAAACGCCGGACACGATCGGGATGCGATCGAACGTCGTTCGAATGCCGCGAAGCTCGAGACGATTGTTGCGGACGTCGACCTGGCTGGGAAGAAGGCGGAAACCGTCTTCGGTCAGTTCGATCTGTTTCTTGGCGGCGTATTCGGCGGAGCCGCGGTTGAGCAACGTCGTCGCAAAAGCGTTGGAGCGGGTCGCCGTATGGACTTTCCCTTTCACATCGAGCGCCATCAACAGCCGATCATTCGATGGAATGAAGTTCAAGGCAAGATTCTTCTCGACACGCCGCTGCCCGGAAACCGGTTGTCCGCCGACGTAGTCACGGAAATTCGCTTCTTCCGGTTCGTCCGGCGGGAGTAATCGGTTCAGCAGGATTTGCGAAATATAAATCTTGACGTTCGCACCGCCGTGGAATTCCCGGGCGAGGCGTCCGAGCCGTTGGAACGACGGCGTTTTCGAAACAAGAAGTCGGTCCGTCATTCGGTCGACGGCTTCCATGTCGGTTGAGCCGCCGGTGGCTTCGTAGTGTTCGAGAGTCGCAAGAAACTCAAGCGGCGAAACGGTATCGGACGTCCAGTCGTGCAATTCTTTTTTCCAGGCGACGATTTCCGGAACGTCGAGGAATCTCTTTTGGGCGACGTTTTGTTTCGGATTCTCCAATTGCGCCAGAACCATGTTCGCCCGATCGCTGAACGACACGAGCATCGTGATCGGAATCGTCGAAACGAGAGCCGCGACACGACGGTTCGGGTGTCCGATCGCTTTTTGGCACGCTTCCAGTCGAGTCAGGAATTCCTTGGCACCGAGATGTTCGCTCCAAAGTTCACCGACGTACCGATCCTTGGCGATCGTCTTCTTTTCGTTGAGAAGATATTTTTGTGCCGCTTCGGTCCGTTCCTGAAGTCGTTGGATGTCGTCGACCCCTTTACCGAAATGATTCGAGAGCGGATACGATTTGCCGCTCATCACGGAAATCGCCTGTTTCCACAGGGCCAGACGCCGTTCCAAGCCCATCTGAATTTCTTCCAGCGACGTCGGCGAGGGAACATATTCCTGCTTCCGTTTGATCGGGTCGTCGATCTGTTCCCCGGAAGAACGGAGCGGATTCCAGGTATTTCGGAAAACGGAGAGCCGAATCGTCAACTGTTCGAGTTGCAAACGATGCTGTTCCGCTTCGTCGTAATTCTTTTCAGTAAGAGATTTCGAAAAATCGTTGAGGAGCGTTTGAACCTTCAACGCCCAAAACCGGAGCGGCTCGACGATATCGACCCGGCTCTCCGTAATCTGCTCCAACTGCTGGAGCGTGTAATTGACCGAATGAGACGAAAGGGAGGTTTCGCTCGAAAAATCGCGGAGCGGCAACGGCTCCGCGCCGGGAGTCTCTGAAGAAATCGCGTTCGGCTCCACCGCATTATCTTCGTCAGAGGCCCATGCCGATTCGTATGCAAGAAACAAAACAACGCAAAGAGCGAGAATTACTGCTCTTATTTGTTTTACCCATGCTGCCGAGACGGGACGCAACTCCATGCTCTCTCTCCGCTCCAATTCAAAAACGCTGGAAAAGACGTTGATCACTCGCAACCAAACGAACAATTATCAAAATCGGTTTGGTCGGAATACTTTTGGCGCTTTAGCGCTTTCTTGGAATCGGCGTTCTCGGCACAAAGATTAAAATTGATCAATCCGGAGCGGAAGAATTTTTCGATCGGAGGGAGCAATGTCGCGGTTAGGTAAAATAGTGCAAATGGCTAATCTGCGATTTTCTTTCCACCGAACTGTTTTTCCAGCGTTCCTTTCTTGTTTTCCGGCAGCGTCACTTCGACGGTAATCGTGTGCGGTGCACCGTTATCCAATTTGTAAACCTCGCCGTTCGATTTCTTGAAATTGTCGATACCGATGCGAAACGCCTTTTTCGGCTCGATCGCGAGATGGTTCGGGACCGTCACTTCGTACCGTTGGGAGACGCTCCCTTTGTTCAAGGTGACACGGGCATCCTTCCATTCGACGTCGGAGTCGTTGTTGATGAAGACGTCGCCGTTGGACTTCCATTCGACGCTTCCTTTGAGGCTTTCGCCGGAAAGCCAACTCGTGATCAACTCCGGATTCGTGTAGTAGACGATGCCGATGGCGGCGAGAAGGATCACGATTCCGCCGATCCCGAACATGTTAAAACGATTCTTTTCCGCTTCCATAATGATTACTCCTTGTGTGATAAATGAATGCGACTGAGAGCCGTTTCGCAGTATAATCGGAAGCAATTGCGTTTTCAAGTGAAATCCGAATCTGGTCAATGGGGAAACGATCGGTTATAATCTTCACGCCGGAACCTTGGGTTCGTGGGCGAAACGGGGGCATTTTTACCAATTGAGTGATATTTCATGGACACATTTTTGCTGTGGGGCGGTTTCGTCCTTTTGATCACGTTTTTTCTGGCGCTCGACTTGGGGGTCCTCAACCGGAAGGCCCACGTTCCGGGGATTCGGGAATCGCTTGCCTGGACGCTGGTTTGGATCGTGATGGCGCTTTTGTTCAACGTGTTCATATATTACATTTACGAGCACCATTGGCTGCACGTCGGTCAGGCGGCCAACGGCGAGAACGAACTTACCGGTGCATTGGCGGCGAAAATGTTTTTCACCGGTTACATTGTCGAAAAATCGTTGAGCCTCGACAATATTTTCGTGATCAGCATGATTTTCACCTACTTCGGCGTTCCTCGCATTTACCAGCATCGGGTGCTGTTTTGGGGGATTTTCGGCGCGTTGATACTGCGAGCGGCGATGATCCTCGTCGGCGTTGCGCTGATTCAGGCGTTCCATTGGATGCTTTATGTCTTCGGCGCCTTGCTCCTTTACACGGCGATCAAGATGCTGCTTCATCAACACGAAGAAGTGCACCCGGAGCACAATCCGCTCGTCAAGTTCGCCAAACGGTTTTTCCGGATCACCCGCGATTACCATGAGGAGCATTTTTTCGTCAAGGAGAACGGCCTCTGGGCCGCCACGCCGCTCTTTCTCGTCCTGTTGGTGGTCGAAAGCAACGACGTGATCTTTGCGATCGACTCGATTCCGGCGATTTTCGCGATTACCCGGGATCCGTTCATTGTTTTCACCTCGAATGTCTTTGCGATTCTCGGATTACGCGCTCTGTACTTCGTCATGGCGGCGATGATCGCGAAGTTCAAATACCTGAAAGTCAGTTTGTCCGTGATTCTGGCGTATGTCGGCGTCAAATTGCTCAGCATCGACGCGATCGAACACTACCACCTCGAGGACCTGATGACGTGGGTTTCGCTTGGCGTGATTTTCACCGTCATGCTGATCGGCGTGGTGGCATCGATTTATTCGAACAACAACAAGAACGAGCCGGGACCTGCGGTCCCGACGGAATGAATGAGTAAGTCGGACCACAGGTCCCGGCGCGTGAAGAGGAATACCATGACACGTCGACAAATATTTCGATTGATCGCGTACACACTGTTGGCGGTGATGCTTGTGCTCTTGCTGACGGTGTACCTTCTTTATCTATCGGCCCAGCGCCCCCCGACGTTTTACAAGGAAAGCATCGCCGTTGCGCCGGACATCCAACAGAGCCGCAACAAGGAGATGCTCCGCAAGGTTCGGAACCTGAACAACGATATTCAAAAGGTCGACACGCCGTGGACGGGAAGTTTCGCCGACGACGACCTGAACGGATACCTCGCCGTCGAGGTCGCCAAGGAGTCGTCGAACCTGTTTCCGAAGGAAATCAAGGAGCCGCGGCTGAGCATCAAAAACCGTGAACTCGAATTCGCCTGCCGGGTCGAAGAGGGGCCGCTGGTGGGAATCCTCCATTTGACGCTCGGCATTTCGGTTTCGGAGCCGAACGCATTGACCATTCGGATCAAAAAGGTCAAGCTCGGCCGGTTGCCGATTTCGCGGGACAAACCGAAGGAAATCCTCCTCGACGCCCTGAAAAAACAGGGATACGAAGTCAAGGAAGGAACCGAGGACGGTGATCCGACGCTCACGATTCCGCTCCACTTGAAATATGACCAGAAAAAAACGATCGAAGTGGACGACATCGAATTGCTCGACGGTGGAATTCGGCTTTCCGGCTTGACGCTCGAAACCGACGCCCGGTAACTGGCAAAATTCGGCAAAACGTGTATACTTCACCTTCAACGAGCCGGGAGCCGTGCTCCCGACTTTCCGAATTTCCCCCGTTAGAATCGGGAGCAGAGCTCCCGGCGCGCTAATTCCATGAAGTATTTCGTCGGTTTGCGGTTCCTCCATCCCCGGCTGCGACTCCCCGCGCTGCTGTTGCTTGGGCTCCTCGGCGGGATGCTCGGATTGCTGCTGCAAATTTCCCGGGCGACGTCGTATTTGAGCGATAATGCGAAAACATGCATGAACTGTCACGTCATGACGGACGCCTACATTTCGTGGCAACACAGTTCGCACGGACTCCGCGCAAGCTGCAACGACTGTCACGTTCCGCACACCTCGCTGCCGAGAGAGTATGCCTTCAAGGCTCACGATGGTTTGCGGCATGCCGCGATGTTCACGCTCCACATGGAGCCGCAGTCGATCAAGCTTTCCGCCGGGGCAGTACCCGTCGTCCAGGAAAACTGCCTGCGGTGTCACGAAGAACGGTTGTCGGAAGTTTCGGCGTGCCGTTACGAAAAATCGGACCTCCGCTGTTGGGACTGTCACCGTGAGGTGCCGCACGGTCGAATTCACTCCTTGTCGGCGTCGCCGGACACGTTCCGACCGGAGTTGCCGCCGGTTTTCGGGTCGGGACCACAGCGTCAAATAGATCCTTAACGAGCCGGGAGCTACGCTCCTGACTTTTTCGAATTTCACCCGTTAAAGTCGGGAGCACGGCTCCCGGCTCGTAAAAGACATGACCGAAGCCAATCGCCCGTCGTTTTTCATTGGTCTGCTGTTTTTCCTTTTCGTTGCGATGACGACGCTCATCGTCGGCCTGCTGATCGTTTCCGTAACGGAGCGGCGGGGAGAAGCGGCAAAGCGTTCCGCGCTGTTCGAGATCAAGCCGAAAGAAATGGACGCCGCCGAATGGGGGAAGAGCTATCCCCGTCAATACGATTCGTGGAAGCGGACGCAACAGACGTCGTTCGCGTCGAAGTACGGCGGCAACGGCCACCGTGATTATCTTGAAGAGACCCCCGCCAACGTGATCCTCTTCGCCGGATACGGATTCGGCAAGGATTACTGCCAGGCACGCGGCCACTGGTACGCCATCGAAGACGTTACGAAAACGAAACGGGTCAACGACAAGACCCCGGCGTCGTGCTGGTACTGCAAGAGCCCCGACGTCCCGCGACTGATCGGTGAAATGGGGGTCGAAAAATTCGCGTCCCACACACTCGATCAACTGAAAGGGGAAATCACGCATGCGATTTCCTGTTACGATTGCCATGACGAAAAAACGATGAAGCTCCGCGTCCTCCGTCCGGCGATTCACGAAGGGTTCCGGAAGCAGGGAAAAGACCTCGACGCGTTTTCGCACCAGGAGATGCGCAGCGCGACCTGCGGCCAATGCCATGCGACGTATTATTTCGAAAAGGGGACGAATGTCGTTACATTCCCATGGACGAACGGGCTCCGTGCCGAAAATATCGAACAATATTACAAGACCGACGGTTTCTCAGATTGGACGCACCCGATCAGCAAGGTGAAGATGATCAAAACGCGGCATCCGGATTACGAAATTTTCTCGACCGGCGTGCACGCTTTCAAAGGGCTTTCCTGTGCCGACTGTCACATGCCGTACAAGACGGAAGGGGCGGAAAAGTTTTCGGACCACCATTTGATGAGTCCGTTGGCCGACATTTCCCGGAGCTGCGCGGTCTGCCACCGTTGGAGCGAAGGTGAAGTCCGGCAGCGTGTTACGGAAATTCAGGACAAGGTTCGTGAAGGCCGCGACCGGGCGGAAAACATGCTGGCGCACGCCCATTTCGACATCGCGGCGTGTGCCGAAGCCGGGGCGAAAGACGACGAACTCGCCGAAGCCCGCGACTTGATGCGATATGCGCAGATGGATTGGGACTTCATCGCCTCGTCGAACGGCATGGGGTTCCACTCGCCGCAGGAGTCGCAACGTGTCCTCGCCGCCGCGCTCGACAAGGGAGCGCAGGTCCGGCTGATGTGCACGAAAATACTCGCCAAGCACGGTTACGCGAACGACGTGATTTATCCGGACTTTTCCACCAAAGCGCAAGCGCAAGCGGTTTCCGATCAATTCGCGTCCGAAAAATCGCCGTCCCTTCTCAAAAAGTAATGTCAAGGTGGTCAGATGGCCGAAATGGAATCCCTCTTCCGTTCGTTGACGCAAGCGGAGAACACGGCGCTCTTCAGGGTCGGGCTTGACGGTATCGTCACGCACAGCTACGGCGATATTATCGAACAGTTTTTAGGGCGAACGGAACCGTTTCTCGGGGCGTCGTTTTACACGGCGTTCGCGAAGATCCGCGGCCCCGTCGCCGCCATCCAGAAAGCGGTCCGCGGCGAAGCGGTGTCGACGACCGACTGGCATCACGGACGGCTGCTCGAACTCCAGTTGTATCCCGAGCGCTCCGAAACGTACAAAATTACCGGGACGCTCGGCATCGCCCGGGACCTGACGACCGCGTCGCTCACCCTCGGTTCCAAAGAGAACCAATATCTGCTCGACACCGTTTTCGAAAACAACCAGGACGGGATCATGGTGATCGACGAGAACTTCGTCGTTCGCCGGGTCAACAAATCGTTTCGGAGTTGGTTGCCGGAAGTCATTCCCAACGAATGCACCTGTTACGGCACCCTCGTCGGCATCGACAAACCGTGCAGTTTCTGTCCCTGCGAAAAAACGTTTCAAACGGGACAGCGTCACGAATGTATCTATTACAATCCGAAATACGACAAATGGTATGAATTGACCAGCTTCCCCGTCATGAATCAAGAGACGGGCAAGACGAACCTCGTGATCGAATACGTCCGCGACATCGACGAGAAATACCGTCGCGAAAAATATATCGAGCACCAACGCAAGTTGCTCGATACGATCCTCGAAGCGTCGCACGACGGCATCCTCGCCGTCACGGAAGACAACGAAACGCCGCACGCGAACGCCGCTTTCATCGAAATGTTCGATTTCTGGGAACAACTTCGGTACCAACAGTCGCCCGCCGTTCTCCATGCGCTTTTCGACGCCGTTCTGGTCGACGCGGATACCTTGATCGATCTGGTTCGACAAACGCGTGAAACCGGCGGACATCGGAACGGCGTCATTCATTTCCGTGACGGACGCGTTTGCGACATCGGCGTCCGGACCGTCGATACGGAACTCGAAGGAAGCACCCTCTGCCGAATCTGGACCTGCCGCGATGTCACGCAGCAGGTCGAGAACGAACGCACGCTGCTCGACTATCGGGACCGCCTCGAAAAAATGGTCGAGGAACGGACACAGGAACTGATGCGGAAGGAATCGCAGATGCGCGTGCTCCTTTCGAACAGCAATTCGCCGATCTTTTTCGTCGACACCGATTTTCGTTTCACATTCGTCAACACGATGTTCTGCGAGATGACGGGTTATGCGGAACACGAGCTGATCGACGAGCCCGTCATGATCATCTACAACGTGGATTCCCCCTGCCTCGCGGCGCTTCAAGGGTTGCGAAACAGGCTGCTCGCCGGGGAGATCGACAATTACCGTATCGAAATATCGATCCGCACGAAACAGGGGGGGATCTGCTGGGTCGACATGAACGCGGCTGCGGTGCGCGACGAAAACGGGAAAATCGAACAAATCATCGCGGTCTTCCTCGACATCACGGAGAAACGCAAAATCCTCGACGAGTTGGAAGCCGCCCGGGTCGCGGCGATTGATGCGAGCAACGCCAAAAGCCAGTTCCTCGCCACGATGAGCCACGAAATTCGGACGCCGCTCAACGGCGTGATCGGACTTTCCGACCTCCTGCTCGGCACGGCGCTCAATCCGAAACAGCATGAATATGCGCAACTGATCAACGATTCCGGCAAGACGCTCTTGTTCATCATCAACGACATCCTCGACTTTTCGAAGATCGAAGCGGGAAAACTGGAGATCGATCTCGAAGAGTTCAATCTCGTCGCCACGGTCGAGTCGGTATTGGGAATCCTGTCGTCCCGTGCGGAAGCCAAACGGATCGAGCTTTGCGCAACGTTTGCCTATGGCATGCCGTGCCATGTCGAAGGGGATTCCGGACGGATTCGCCAGGTGTTGGTCAATCTGGTCGGCAACGCGGTCAAATTCACGGAGACCGGCGGCGTCCACATCGAGCTGTTGCAGGAAAAATGGGACGGAAATATCCTCTGGGTTCGGTTCAACATTAAAGATACGGGAATCGGCATTGCGCCGGACCGAATGAATCGGCTGTTCAAACAGTTTTCGCAAGCGGATTCGTCGTCGGCGAGGATCTACGGCGGCACGGGGCTCGGCCTGGCGATTTCCATGAAGTTGGTCCATCTGATGGGGGGCGAAATCGGCGTTGAAAGCAAACCCGGCGTCGGCTCGAACTTTTGGTTTACGCTGCCGTTCGCGTGCCATCCGACCAAAGCGCAATGTATCCAGGGAAACACCCGGAATTGTTATGTCCAGAGGTTGAATTGCTGCCTGGCGACGGGATTGGAGACTTGCATCGGGGTGACGCATTCCGGTCTTACCAAGGGGCTCGACATCAAGGGACGCCCTTTGCTTTTTGTCGACGATAATATCTCGCAACGGGCAGCCATGGAAGAACAGTTCAAGGTTTGGGGGTTCGATACCGTCGTCTGCAAATCGAAAATCGAAGCGACGCGGCAGCTCATGAAAGCGCTCGCCGCGGAAAAACCGTTCGAAATTCTCGTTGTCGACAGTTCGCTTGCCGACGGGCCGGGACGTGAATTGATCATCGTAGCGGAAACGCTCCCGGAAGATAAACGTCCGAAAATAATCTACTTTTCCCCGCTGGCTTGCGATCAGGACGACGACGCGGTTCGAAACGCCGGGATCACGACGTTGACGAAACCGATCTTTTCGTCGACGCTCTTTACGATGATCGCGAAGTTGCTTTTCGACGGCGAAACGGATGCAGCAAAAGAGCTTCCGCAAACGGTTCGACCGGAAGAACGGTCGCTCAAATCCCCTCTTGCCGGGAAAATTCGCGTGTTGGTCGCCGAAGACAATCGGATCAATCAGATCGTCGCCAAGAACATGCTCGAAGAAGCGGGATTCGAATCGTCCATCGCGTCCAACGGCGTCGAGGTGTTCAACGAAGCCTGCAAGGGGGAATTCGATGTCATCCTGATGGACTGCCAGATGCCGGAAATGGATGGTTACGAAGCGACCGACCAAATTCGGAAATGGGAACTCGAACACGGCAAGAAGCGGATCCCGATTATCGCGCTGACCGCCAACGCCACGAAAGAAGATGAACAGAAATGCCTGAACGCCGGAATGGATGCGTTTTGCGTCAAACCGATCAATCCGGCGAACGTGATCCGACTCATCGAAGAATGGTGTAAGTCGGCAGGAAAATGAGATCGTTCCAAGAGCCGGGGGCTGTGCCCCCGGAGTGTTGGGACGACCTCAGTTGTCCGGGACCACAGGTCCCGGCTCTTATTGAACCTTACTGCGGTTTCTGCTCGCCGGCTTTAGCGCTGACTTCTTTCAGAAGTTGCGTCGCTTCCTGTCGTTTGGCGAACGGGGTCTTGCTCCCGACGGCGGCGTCCAACAGTTTCTTGGCGTCGTCGTTCTTGCCGGTCAGCGAAGCGAGTTTTGCCAGGTAGAACGCGGTTGCGGCGTTGATTTGTCCGCCGGCAGCCGCTTGACGCAGCACTTGAGCGGCCTTGTCGAGTTGATTCGTCTTGACGAGCACCCAACCGAGGGTTCCGAGGAAGTCGGAATTGTTCTGCTGCTTCTGGGCATTCCCCGCAGCGTATTCGAGAGCACGACGCAGCTTGTCGGCATCGCCTTGCTCACAGAGCGCCAAGGCCAAGCCGTTCGACGCTTGCATGTCGGTCGGCGACGCCAGGATCAGTTCCTGGAAAAACTTTTCAGCGGCGGGATAATCGTTCATGTAAAGAGCGACCATTCCACGGAGCCGCTTGATCGGCGCCGAATTGGGGTCTTCACCTCCGAGCTTGTCGGCAAGGGCTTTCGCTTCGGCCAAATTGCCGTCGTTGATCCGATCCTGAATGGAGAGCGCGAGCACTTCCTTGTTGGTCGGATATTTTTGTAACGCCGTGGCCAACGCCTGTTTCGCTTGCGGTTGTTCGCCGCGGGAGAGATAGAGTTGCGACATCACCGCTTCGGCGGGAAGACCTTTGTTTTCGGATTTCGCTTCCAACAGGTCGGCACGATCCAGGATCGCTTTCGCTTCGGCGTCTTTCTTTTGACGGAAGAGCGCGACCGCTTTGGCACGGAGCAGTTGGGCGTTTTCCCCTTCGACTCGGATGCGGGCGTCGACGATCGCGGCCATTTGCTCCCAGCGTCCGCGAATTTCGGCGATCGCGGTTTGGTTCCGCAACAGCGAGCTGACCATCAGTTTACGCCGTTCCGGGTTCGCATTGTAGGCTTGCAGTTTTTCGCCCGCTTTTTGGAGCAGAAGTTCCGCAGCGGTCAGCGACTGTTGACGGAGCATGATTTCCCCCAAGAGGAGGAACGCTTCCGGATCTTCGGGGGTTTCTTCGGTCGCCATTTCCAACGATGTTCGGACGGCGTCCCCCAAACCGGCTTGGGCGAACCATTGAGCGAGAACGAGGCGCGGCGGCGCAAGATTCGGGTGTTCGGTGTAAACTTTTTTCAGGACTTCCAAGGCTTTGGCGAAGTCGGTGGCGTTGAACGCTTTCACCGCTTCGGCAACCGCTTCGGCGACCGCCGGATCGACGGGGGGCGTCTGCTTTTCCGCAACAACATCCGCCGCATGAGGATTATTATTCGGAACGGTTGCCGCTTGTTGGGCGCGAACCGTCGAGCCCGTTGCAAGAAGAGCACAAACCACCAATAAACCGGCCAAGCGGCCTTTCACAGACAAACTCATGTTAAACATCCTGTCTTGTTAAATCGACCACCATCAACAGATGCTGCGTCGTGTGAACAAACAATAACCGATACTTTAATCGATTTCCACGGCGTAGTTTACCCAGTTGGCGAAATGTTGTCAAGACGAATATTTTGCGTGGACGACCGACGGTGACGGAACCCGATCGGTCAACCGAAGGTCTCCAAACATCCCCTGTCTCGCAAATTACGGAGCGACCTTGTAGAGTTCGAGCTCCCAAACCCTGGCGACGCCGTCTTCGGAGTTCGAAATGAACAGGCGGAACGCAGAGCTTTCGACGGCGGGGAACAGCACTCCGAAGTCGGGATTCTCGTTGTCGACCGTTTTCGTTGCGGCGATATCCTTCCAGTTTCCCTCGGCGTCTTCGTATTGCAACACGAAGTCGTTGATCGGAAGATGCACGCTGCCGTGTCCGTCCGCTTTTCCGTTGACGATTCGGACCGCGTCGACCGTTTGCGGCTTTTCGAACCGCAATTCGAGAAAATGGGGCCCCGCCGTCTCATCGCTGACCCACCGGGAACCATGGGATTTGATGTCGATCACGCCGTCGTTCGCTCCCGAGGGGGCGTATTTCGGATCGTTTCGAAATGTGCTCGACGCGGTTGCCTGGGCGTTCCGAGCAAGGTTTTTGCCCCCCTTCGGCAACCAGGCCGGCGGCTGGAGTTCGGTTTTCGGGCTCCATTGGAGAACCTGTCCGCGTTCCGAGAGTTGCTTGAGCAAGGCCGGAACGTCGATCTCCTGAACGGTTCGGTCGGTTCGAATGGCCTGCGCCGCGGCAACGGCCGCCGATTCGCCGAGAATACAGAACACGGGCTCCATCCGGGCCGAAGCGTAGGCGATATACGTTGCGGAAAAACAGACCGGAACCAACAGGTTGCCGCACTGTTCCGGTTTCGGCGTGATCGCCCGATAAGGAATACCGTAAGGGACGCCGGTGCCGCGATTGCCGCCGATGAACATGTTCCCTTCCGTGGCGACGCCGATCTTCCCCGACTTCGGATCGGCGACGACATACCGCCGAACGGGATAGGTGTCGACGCCGAACAGCGCCAAACCGACGACGTCTTCCGGTGTTTTTTTGTTGAGCACGTCTTGATGCGTTACGATATAACGGCCTTCCATCCGGCGGGTGATCCGGACATAGAGTTGGTGCGGCCAACCGTTCGTTTCTTCGTGCATCGTCCGGTTGAGTCCGAATTCGGCGGTCGACTTGCGGAACCACTCCGGAACCCGGGAATCGGTCGAAAGGAAATGGTGAAGCCCGCGAAGATAATCGAGGTGCTGACGCCAAACATCGGATTTGACGGTCCAGTCGCCGTCCTGATAAAACCGGCTGACGCCGAGCGGCGCAATCGTGAAGAGCGACTCCCGTTTGTAATTGTACTCGCCGGAATTGATCCAACCGGGAAAGATGTCCGAGAGTCGTTTTTTCAATTCTTTTTCGTCGTCGCCGAATTCCTTGACCAAATATTCGACGAACCGACCGACCAGCTCGAATCGGGCGGGATCGTCGTTCTCCGGTTTTTTGAACGGAATCCTCTTGAGCGGGTCTTTCGTAACGTAAAACCGATAATTGTACGCTTGGGTGTAATCGTCGCCGTCTCCCCGTTGTTTTCCGTGATCGGGATCGACCAACGGCAACAATCCGCTGGACGGGTCGCCGGGAATGCGATACGGATCGATCGGCGTCCAGTTCGTCGGCGGTCCGACGCCGGCGGGCTCCTCGTTGAATTTCGCTCTCGGTTCACGCCCCACGGCGTAGGCGACTCCGGCGAGTTTCATCAAGTCCCCTTCGTAACTGCAATCGATGAACATCTTCGCGGTGATTCGCTTTTCCGAACCTTTTTTCGTCGTCGGCGACGGAACACCGTTTTCGTTCGGCGACGTGAATTCGACGCCGATCGCCTTGATCGTTTTCCCTTCTTTTTGCACGGAAACGACTCGGTGTTCGAACAGCACCGGAATTCCTTCCTGCGCGATCCACGCCGCACAGTTTTGTCGGAACGTCGGCGGATCGTTGCCGAGTCGGAAAATTTTCGCTTTGGTCAATCCGCCGACCGAACGCGGTTCCGGACAGTCCTGCAACGGCTTGATTCCGGCGCCGAGGATCCCGCCGAGAAAGCGGCCCGGCTCGACGATCAGCACGGAGAGACCCTCCTGTTTCGCGGCCACGGCGGCGGTCAAACCGGACGGAGTCGCTGCATAAACGCAGACGTCGACCGTTTCCGGAACGGAAATTTCCGCCGCATGGAGCGTCGACGCAGCACCGATCGTCAAAAAGACATAGAGAACACGGAGAATCGTTTTCATGGGCGCGATTTAATTCAGAGGGTTGACAAGTCGCTTGCGTTTTAGCCGCGCAGCGTGCATTGAATCTACCCGACCGCCCCCGACGGTTCAAGAGAGCGACCGAAAATTTCAGCGTGTTGCTCGAAGATGTTCGAAAAGAATCCGGCGAACCTCCTGGATCGTCCGGGGATGCGCGTGGATCGTCGTGTGTTCGCTCGGAACCGTGATTTCGCTGTCGCAATGCTCAAGCCGGGCGCTCGTTGTGGTCACGACACCGTCGCCGGCGGCAACCGACCGTTTCCACCAATCGGGAGCGTCGAGTTCGCCGAGAATGTTGTGATAATGAACCGTCGACTCCTGCCGTTTTTGGCGCATTACGTCGAAGATCGGATGATCCGCCGAGAGTGAATCGATGCTCGTTTGGACCTTCAGCAGCGATTGTTTCGTCAGCAATTCGTTCGGCGCAACAACACTCCGGACGTTTTCCGGCAGTTTGATGACCGTTTTGCCGAACCATTGCGTTACGTTGTTGGACGCCTTGCTCCCTTGGAACGGCGTTGCGATGGTAATCACCCGACGGATCGACGGATTCGCTTGGAAGAAGAACCATTTCATCGCTTCCGCTTTCACGTCGTCCGATTTTCCCGTCAAGACGGTTTCCGGCGACTCGTTGCTGACGAGCTTCCAAAAGGCGTTGCCGCTGTCGATCGTCTGGAGATGCGAAAGAAGTCCTCCCATACTGTGTCCGACGAGAACCATGTCGTCGAACGCCGGATCGGTCCGTTGCGGATCGAACGTCGCTCGAAACTCGGCCAAGTCGTCCCGAAGCTGCGCGGCGGAAACCCAAAACGGTTGCCCCGTCGGATAGAAATAGAAGAAAAACTGAAACCGATCCCGAATCGCCGGTTCGCTCCGCAAGGTGTTGAACATTTCAAGCCAGGTCATCGGAGAAGACCAGACGCCGTGAATGAAAATGATCGGAATCTTTCCTTGCTCGAACGGTTGCGTCAGATAAAGTCCCTTGACGGTCTTGCGCGACCAATCGTCGTCGCTGAATTCGTCGGTGCCGGCGGCTTCGTCGTCCGGATCGTTTGATTTTTCGGCCGCTTTCTTTCCGGTCAGTTCGGAAAACGGCTTCAGCAACAAATCGGAACGGAGCAGCCCAAGCGTGCTCATCTTGGTGACATGCGGATCGGAAAGCGAATAGGCGATCGGCGTCGTCAAATCGCTTTCAAGCGGAACCTGCTGTCCGGCGATTGTCGTGCCGAGCGTCGCCAACGGATCGTACAGTTCGATCACCGCGTTGACCTGATACTTGCCGATGGGGGTTTGCGGCGGCACGAAACGGAGCACCGCCGTGACCGGGAAACAAAGCCGATCCGGCGTGTATTTCGTCGTTTTGTGACCGCGTGATCCTTCCTGACGTCGGGCGAGCAGCGGAACGCCGAGACCATATTGGCGGTATTCGCTCTTCAATTCCTTGACGGTGACATCCGACGCAAATCGGAACGGCTCCATCGGCTCGGTTCCCCACAATCCGGTCAAATGTTGGCAGCCGATCGGGTATTCGGTTCCGTCCACGGCAAGGGAGTAAACCTGGCCGTGATGCAAGTCGACGCTTTTCACCGTTCCGAGGAGCCGCAACACTTTTTCGAACGATCGGTTGTAAAACTGGCACGCCTCCCGGAAGTGGGGATCGAACCCGCTCCGCCGCCGCTGGAATTGCGGGTCGAAGAGGTAAGCGTAAGCATGTTGTGCCGAAAGGAGATACATTTCGAGCGCCCGCTCCCTGCTGCTCACTTGGAGACGGTTTCCTTCGAGAAACGCGAGTTCGGCGACGGCAAAGTTGAGATCGAGCGTCGGTTCCTGCGTCAAGGCGCGGCGGGCGGAGGCGATCGTCGGGGCGAGATCGACCGCCAACTTTTTCTCGATGTCGTAGGTCCGAAGCGTCTGCTCCGTTCGAGGACTGATCCGAAGTTCGGCGACCGGCGAAATGCGGAACGGTTCGTGCAGCCGCTTTCCCAGATGAGCGACCTGCACCGACGTGCAGCCCGTCAGGAGAACGGTCAGGAGCAACAATATTTTCCGCAGGGAATCCATACGGGAAACGTAACAAAACGGGCCATTTAAATCAATCCCATTTTGCCGGTACTCCGCGTTCGCCAAAAACGACGGTCATTTTACCCATTTTCTCTTGATTCGATCTTGCGTTCTTTTTATGATTCCGCCGGAATCGATAATGCGCCGGACTTTTGGGGTTGACGGCGGCAAGAATATAGACCTTTCAGACCGTTCGCGGTATACCAAGATGAATCTCAAAACCCGTTTGCCGTTCAGCACGTTCGTTTGGCTGTTCGTGATCATTTTCTCGATATTCGGTACTGTTTCCTTCGCCGCCGACGTTGAAGTCGCGGATGGGGAGATGTACACGATCAAGAGCGATCAGACCTTGACGACGGAGAAGTACGGCAACTCCGGAACGGTGAATATTTTATCCGGCGTCTTGTTCGACCTCGGGAGCGGCGTGACGAATCTCGTTCCACTTTCGGAGGGGGCGGAGGGGCTCGACCTCGGGATGATCATCAACAGTGGGACCATCGACGCTCAGCAGACCCTCCGATTCAAACAGGGGTCGATGTTGAGTGGAACGGTCAATTCGACATCGAAAGTCATCTTCGACGGCCCGGTGAAGATCGACGGCAACATCAGCGGTTCCTCGATCGTTTTCAACATCGGCACGAGCACCACGGCCAGCACCGTCGATTTGACGAAGCTCGGCGGCGTTCTCGACACGGAAAGTTTGATCATCAACGGCAACGTTCAAGTGACGACCGATGCGGGGACGAATTTCCAAATCAAATCGTTGGAGCTTGGACAAACGGGTGCGACACTGACGCTCTCCGAAGGGATGACCGTTACGGGAAATTTTCGCATGGCGACGGACACGACCTTGGCGAGCAAAATCGTGGACGGCGTCGGGACGGGAAAGATTGTTCTGATGGGAGACGCTCCCATCGACAACGGGACGAACAACGTCCTTGCTGGTACCGTCAGGGCCGAGTCGTTGACCGTTTACAACAAAACGTACATTAACAATACGTTCAATGTTCAAGGGGATTTCATCCTGGGAAAGGATTCCGAAACACGATCGACCAACGGATTGGTCCTCGCCGGAAAACTTCAACTCGAACAAGGAGCCGTCCTGAAAATGGACGGCGATTTCGACGGGACGAACATGATCTACTTCGGCACCAATCCTTACAACGGCATCTTCAACGAAGGGTTCGATCTCGCAACGGGGTCGCTCATGACGGCGATGACGACGAATGGAGCATTGAATCTGGCGCTGCTTGACGCGTCGACGATCGCCGCCGGAGCCAGGATTACGACGACCGACATGTTTCTTTCCGGCATCGACGCTTCCGGCGAGATCGTCCAACGGAAGATCGTCAATCGCGGGTCGATCGAAGCGGCGGGAACGACTTACTTGAGCGGCATTCAACTTCAAAACGTCAGTTCCGGTACGCTTTCGGTCAACAAGCTTATCTTGCTCAGCGGATCCGAACTCGATTTGTCCAGCAACGATTCCGGATACGGGTTGGTGTTCTCCGGCGATGACGCCCAGCTTTACATCAGCAACGGCTCCGTCTTGAAGGCCAATCGAGCGGACACCCCCCTCGAATTCGTCAACGTCACGGTCGACAACCGCAATACCGCCGGCGGAATCCAGGCGACGCGTCTCCTGTTCGGCAGCGGAGCGATCCTGCAAGGGGGCGGTCAAGCCGATGCGGATACGGTGTTCGCCAACGGATCGACGTTGAAGGTCGGTTTGTACCATACCGATTTCAAAGACAAGAGCGTCACGTTCGAAACAGGGTCGACGATCGTGATGTCGATCGATGTCGTCGATTCCAAAACAACCTATGGAGCGGTTCTTTCCAAGGGGGTGATTCGACTGGAGGACGGCGTCAACCTCGAAATCGCCGACGGCTCCAATTTTGACGGCCGAACCGACTATTTTTGCGTTGCCCAGGGAGGCGAGGGGTCGACGTACGGCAAGAACATCAACCTCGATTCGCTGTTCTTCAAAATGTCCGACGTGATTGTGAACGAAAACTCGATTTGGGCCGAAATCGTCAAGGTCGCCAACATGGTCGACTTCGCCGGCGGCGGCAACCAGGCGGCGTTTGCGCAACTGATCGACGACATGCTTGCCGGTGAACTGGCCAGTGAGGATCAAAAAAAGGTGATCGACAGCGTCATGCGCATCGGCTCCGACAAGGAATATCGTAACACGCTTCGCGGAATGGTCGGATCCCTCCGAAGCAACTCGTATCTCGTCGCCCTCGCGGAACATTGGCGGGTCCCCTTCGACCGGATCGGAATGGAGCGGCTTTCGTTGAACGTCAACAAGCGGAAACATGTCGCCGACGCCTCGACGGATCCGGTGTACAACGGACAGATCTCCCAACTCCGTCAAAGCAATCTTTGGTTCAGCACCTACTACAATCACTTGAGCCTGAGCGAGGACAACAATGCGCTCGGCGGCAACGGCGATCGCGGCGGCTTCCATCTCGGCAACGAATGGACGCCGAGTACGGAAACGCTTCTCGGGGTGATGTTCGGTTACGGCGGAACCGGATATAAACAGGACGACGGCAAGTTGTCGCTCAACGACTACCACTTCGGACTGTACGGCGGAGCGAATTTGTACGGAAGAAATCTCCAGCTTCGGGGTTACCTCGGTTACGGGCTCCAGGACTACAAGTTCGACCGTACCGTTGCCATCCGTGACGCCAGGTATTTCACGAACGGCGACACGTCCGGCAACTCGTTCACGGCGTCGCTCCAGTTGATTCGTCCGATGGATCTTTCCGACAACTTCCTGCTCAAGCCGACGTTGGGAATCGATTTCGAACAGGTTCGCCAGGACGGCTTTTCGGAGCACGGCGACCCCGGCGTGCTGCTTGCATACCAAAGCGGCGACTTCTCCCGGACGATGCTCCGGATCGGAGCGACCGGCGAGCGGTCGTTCGATCGCGGCGTGATTTGGGGACGTTTATTTTACGGCGTCAAACTCGCCGGCGACAACGCCGCGGTGAGCGACACGCAATTCATCGGCGCCGGGAGCGACGTTCCGATTTACAGCGTCGACATCGGCGAGTCCGTTTTCGATGTCGGGTTCGGCGGACGCATGGGATTGAATTCGTCGAAAACGGTGCTCCTGCTTCTCGATTACAACGGCGGCTTCACGAAAAAGAGCGACACGCATACCGGAACGCTCGGCGTGATTTGGAAACGGTAATCGCCTCCCCATGGAGCCGGTACTCCGTGTTTTCCCGATCACGTTGTTTCGTTCGACCAGCGGTTCAGCGCGGCGTTCACGCTGTGGACGTCGATCGGTTTCGTGACGAAATCGTTCATCCCGGCCGCGAAACATTCGTCACGGTTTCCGACGATCGCGTTGGCGGTCATGGCGATCACCGGAATCTTCGAATTGCGGACGCCGCTTTCCGGTTTGCGGAGTTGCCGGGTGCATTCATAACCGTCCATTTCCGGCATCTGGCAATCCATCAGCACGACGTCGTAATCGTTTTTTCGTAACTTGTCCAGCGCGACCAGTCCGTTTTCGGCGACGTCGAATCGATGTCCGAGCGATTCGAGCATCGCCGTGGCGACCATCACGTTGATCCGAACGTCTTCCGCGAGCAGGATTCGGAGCGGACGGATCGGCGTATCCGAAGCGATATGTTGCCGCGTCGGCGATGCATGCTCCTGTTTCACACCGATCAGCGAACGGACGACGTTCCGGGTCGCTGCCCGGCGATAGGGACACGAAAGCGTGTCGACCATGCCGGAAAGTCCGTGATGGACCGCCTCCGGCATTTTGCCGAGCGGATAGGTTGCAACGAACCGGAGCGTCTTGCGATTCGCGTTCTCTTTCAATAAATGCACGAAAACAGTCGGGGGAATGTCGGGGTTGTCCACCTGGAAGAACAGCAGGTCGATCGGCGTTCGGTTTTCCAGCGCGTCGGTCAGTTCGGCGACGGTTCCCGCTTCCAGGGAGCGGATGTTCCATCGCTGAAGAATCTGGGCGAGCGATTTTCGTGACGCGGCGTGGGCGTCGAAAATCAACGCGGTTTTCTCCTTTTCCAGCAGCAGCGACGAGATTCGGTCGACGGGTTGCTGTTCGAGCGGAAGCGAAAACCAGAACAGGGAGCCTTTGCCGACCGTACTTTCCGCGCCGATGTCCCCCCCCATCAACTGGACCAGTTTTCGTGTAATCGTCAGTCCGAGTCCGGTTCCGCCGAAACGGCGAGTCGTCGTGGTTTCCGCCTGTTCGTAAGGATCGAAAACCGATTGCAGGCGAGCCGGGGAGATTCCCAATCCGGTGTCGTGGACTTCGAAGCGGAGGCGTTCTTTTTCGGGACGGATTTTGATGACGATCTCGCCGTTCTCGGTGAACTTCGTCGCATTGGAAACGAGATTGAGCAACACCTGCCGGATGCGTACGCCGTCCCCCCAATACCGTTCGCCGACATCCGGATCGATCAGCACGGCAAGCCGGGTGTTGTTGTCGTGAACCTTTAGGGCGACCGATTCGCAAACGTCTTCGGCGATCCCCTGCGGGTCGATTTCGTAACGTTCGATGGTCAGCTTGTCCGCTTCGATCTTCGAGAGGTCGAGGATGTCGTTGATCACGGTCAACAGCGACCCGGCGCTCTGGCGGATCACGCTGACGTATTCCGTTTGGATCGGTGTCAGCGGCGGCGTGTTGATGAGCATGTCGGACAGTCCGATCACGCCGTTCATCGGCGTCCGGATTTCGTGACTCATTTGCGCGAGGAAGTCGCTTTTCGATCGGTTGGCGCGTTCCGCGATTTCTTTCGCTTCGGCAAGTTTCCCGTTCGCTTCGGAAAGCTGTTCGTTTTTTCGATTCTGTAACACGATGAAAATCGTGATCGGAATGGAAAACAAAAACAGGTTCAGCAGGCCGACGGTGAGCATCCGGTAGAAAAAGCCGGAAACGACTTTTTCCGCCTCGGTTTTCGGAACGATCGTGACGACGAACCAGTTGGCATTCAGCATCGTGGCGGTCGCGAATGAAACGTAGCATAAAACGCCGTCCAGTTCGAGCATCGTGGATCGAACCGTTTCCCCGTCGGTTTCCTTGACCGCGGCGATCATTTCGGCGAGTCGATCGTACCCTTTGCCGAGCGATTCGAGTTTGCGGTTTTCGACAAACTCCCGCTCGGGATGGAAAACGACGATATCGTGGCCGTCGACTAACAACGACATCCCGCTTTTGCCGACTTGCGATTTTTGCATGAGGGCGTTGACACTCGGCAAAAAGACGTCGAATCCGATCACGCCGACGAGCTCGTTCTTTTTTTCCGGCGTGTCTTCACGGACCGTCTTGACGACGCTGACGCACGGCGTCTTGAATTCGACGTCGATGTAAACATCGGTGAACGCGATCCCCTCGGTCTTCGAAATGTACGGATACCAGGGGCGCTCCTTCGTGACCCACGGATCGGGCTTGCCGTCCTTGTCGATGTAGTGCGGGTCCATGAGGATGCTCGGCGTCAGGAGGAAATCGCCGGGATCGCTGGCGATCCACATCACTTCCTCGGCGCCGGCGTAATGATCGAGACCGCTATAGATTTTGTCCATCCCGGCATACATCATGTTGACGGAACGGAGCATCTCGACGACGGCGTCGTGATCGGGATCCGTGGGGACGTCCTTAATGCCGCGACAACGGAGCAGCAGATCGCGGATCGGTTTGTACTGGTCGAGGAGGAGAACCGTGTGCAGCTTCCCGATGAAAAAATGCGCCACGGAATCGCCGATGATGCGGCTGCGCGTTTCGAGATCCGCCTTGACGCTCTTGCGGAGCGCCGAGTCGATCCCCCAAAGGACGAGAAAATTGACGAGCAGAAAAAGCAACACCGTCGTCGTCAATACCGCGGCCAGGAAGGGAACGGTATGCGATGTCGAGGAACCGTGATCGGAAGGAGAGGCGGGAGATGAGGTGTTCATGTTGCTCAGGTCGTTCGTTTATTCCTGGGTAAATATTCGTGCGCCCGTTGGTTCGCTTCCGCCGAGATCGACTTGCCTGCTTCCGGGAGCGAGACGATAATCCCTCGTTTTCGCGTCGATGAATGTCGGCTCGGCGAGAACGCTTTCTCGCTCCATGCCGAATTCGGCGAGATAACGTTCGAAATCTTTCGCCCGGAGGAGCCGCTTTCCTTCAAGGCAGAGGAACCAACCGTCCGCCGGCTGGTTCCAGAGATTGTTGTACAGTTTGACGCCGTTGCGCCAGTCGGAGTACATGAAAATACTGTCGTCTTTCGCGTTACAGAAAATATTGTTCCGTAACACGATGTTCGTTTTCGCCGTAACGTGGTACGAGAGAAAATGGGTGCCCCTTTTGTCGGGACGTTGCCGGTGCGCCCAACCGAACCCGGCGTCGACGCAGGTGTTGTGCTCGAAAACGACATTTTCCGTAACGGCTCCGTCGCCGGTCCGCCAATACTCGAACGACTGTTCGCAATTCCAGATCACGTTGTCGTGAATCGTGATGTTCTTCGTCGTTTCTCTCGCGATGTTTCCCTGGACGGTGAAAGCGACGTCGTAGATTTCCCAAAGTCGGCAGCGGCGGACGACGCAATCGGAAGCCCGCGACCACCATTCGACGCCGTTTCCGTAACGGGTCGGAATGCCGTTCCGGGTGTAGAGGTGTCCGCCGCCGATGTACGAAATGTCGCAATCCTCGATCACGACGCGCTCCGCGCCCATGCCGCCGACGCCGTGCGCCGCGGAATAACGTAATGAAACGTTGCGGAGCACGCAATCGTGCAGATTCGAATGGTCGACGACGTTCCGCTTCAGGCAAAGTTCGATGCTCTCGAAACGGTCCGCCGGATTTCCTTCCTCGAACAAAACGACCCGGCGGTTTTCATTGTTGTACCAAAAATCGCCCGGTTCTTTCAGTTCGGCGAGCCCCCATTTTTTGAAACCGATTCGTTTTCCGTGATCGAAAACGATGTTTCCGACGTCGACCGACAGCGGTTCCCGGCCCGGCGGCAACGAGGCCTTCCAAAGGCCGATTGGTTCGAATTCGAACACCGAACCGTCCTCCATGGCGTCGCCGAGATACATGACGAACTGTCCCTTTTCCCCCGCCGACGAACGAGCGAGAAACGCCGAGCGCTCCTCCCATTTTTCCGAAACGGGAATCGTCCCGGAGAGCAAGAGATGGTTCGTCCACGGCGAATCGGGCTTTCGAACCGACAGCGAATTCACCGTGAACGGTTTCGTGCAGCGAACCCGTAGGCGAAGCATCGCCGATCCCCCGAGAACTTCGGCGGGAACGACGGGGCCGATGAATTGGAGGCGGCTCGGTCCGTCCCCTCGTTTTCGTACGGTTAACCGATACGCTTTCCGGCCGTCGACGTCGATTGCCTGCAAGGTCGCTTCGGCGGGCTTTTCCTGGTAGAGCCCCCATCGGGAAAGGTCGACGTCGACCGTTTCACCGAGAACCGGTTCCACCGGAAGCGTTTCCCAAAGGTTGTTTCCGCACGATTTCCAATCGGATTTTTCGTTACGGCTCGTCGATGTTTGCAGGATCGGTTTCACGCCGTTTCCGTAAGCGCCGTAGACGATCGGTTTTTCCGGAGTTCCGCTTTTCGGCTTCAACGGTTCCCGCCAAAGGCCGCCGCGATTGAAGAGCACCGAATCTCCGCCGACGAGCGGTTCTTCGGAAAGACGTTGGATCGACTTCCATGCCGTTGCCGGCGACGTTCCGGCCGCGGCGTCGTTTCCGTTGCGGGAATCGAGGTAAAACGTCGTTGCGGGAGCATTGGTACAAAAAGCCAGAACGAACGCGATGAAGAACAATCTCGGCATGTTCACGTTCCTTGGAACGCTTGCGTTTTAGCCGCGCCAGCGTCAATGATTAACGGTGTAAAATACGCGCTCGCGCGGCTAAAACGCAAGCATCAGTCGGTGTCGGACTTGGCGTTCGAGACGATCAGGACGTTGTCGCCGAAATCGAGTTCGTCCTCTTGGATCGGTTTGCCGTCCTCGCCGAGTTGCATGTCGGCGGTCGCGGTTTTCTTTTTCGCAACGGCAATGAGCGATTCGTACAGCTTGGCGCGGTCGCAGGCGTTGATCTTCGACACGGCGGTCGCGACTTCGCCGAGATATCGGAGGAAGACGCTGCGGCGTTCCCCTTCCTGTTTGACTTTCGCACGACGGTTCAGGTACATGCCGAGTTTGCGACCGACCCCCTGGAGCGCAAGTCGAAGCTCCTTCTGGATTTCCGGATAAGCCGCGATCGCTTCCTTCGATTCGCTGGTGAATGGAACCCACACGCTGGCCAAGTGAACAATAACCGTAACGGGACCGCGAGGCAACTGGTTCCTCGCCTGGTTCAAGCCGTACGGGCGCCAGTTCATCCCCATGACGGTTTGCGTAATGAGACACGCTCCCGGCTGGAATTGCAGCGGGACACGGTTTGCGTAACGATAAACATTCATCGTCTGTCCTTCGGCGAGGTTCAGCGTTTGGAGCGATTCGTGCAGCCGAAGGATTTCTTTGGCGTCGATGTTCTTCGGCGAAACGCGGGGCCGGAGTTTCGATGCCTTGATGATTTTGTCGGCCGAGTCGGGACCGACGCCGTCGAACGTCGACGTCAGGAATAATCGTAACGTCCTGGCGTCGCTTTCGCCGAGCATCTCCTCGAGTGTCTCCTTCGAGACTTTGTGCGACGCCGGAGCGCCGCCGTACGCTAAACCGACTTCGATCTGGAACGGATTTCCCCGATAGACCGCCGGAGGACGCGTTGCCGTTGCGAAAAATTCGCCGGGGACGACTTTGTGCAACCCTTTCAGCAAGTGTTCCTCGCCGATCGGCGAGATGCAGTCGGTCGACGGCGCCGGAATCTTCGCTTCCTGAACCGCGGCGTAAATCTTCTCGACTTCCGGACGGTGAATTTTGTGCGGATGGGTTTGGACACCGACTCCCGCCGCGGAACATAATTGTTTCGCAATTCCCGGGCTGACTTTCGAAAACGATTCGGTCAGGAACTTGCCGAGCGACGGTTCATGCGAATCGTGCATCATGTGCGCGAGCCGGCCGAGTTCGACGCCGTACGGATGCGGTTTGATTTCAACCGGTTCCGGGGGCAACACGTCGATCACCGCCGTGTAGTCGGTCGTCTCACCGTCCGGATTGAGGTAATGGATCGTGACGTGCGGATTCGAAATCGCGGTCTGTTCCAAATATTCGTCGACGCTGCCGCGTCCCCGATTGTACTTCGCCTCGAGTTCGATCATCACGCGTGTTCCGTGCTCGACGTCGATCCAATCGATCTTCTGCTGTTCGATCAGCTTGCGCCCTTCGTCGTTCGGGGGGATGTCGTCCCCTTCGCCGTTTCCGTTCAGAATATCCGGGTTGTTCGTTTTCGTGTTCATCCGGATCACATAATAATGAACCGGTTTGCGTGTCGAAACTTTTGAAAGAACCTGCAGCGGCTTGCCGGTCGTCAACAGGCCGTACATTCCCGCGGCGGAAATTCCGATTCCCTGCTGGCCGCGACTCATGCGGAGCCGGTGAAACTTCGACCCGTACAGTAATTTGCCGAAGATCAACGGGATCTGCTTCTTCACGATGCCGGGGCCGTTGTCCTGGACGGCGACCTTGTATCGATCCTTGCCGGTCTGATCGATGCGGACCCAGATTTCAGGGAGGATTCCGGCTTCTTCACAAGCGTCGAGGGAGTTGTCGACCGCCTCCTTGACCGTCGTGAGGAGCGCTTTGCGCGGGTTGTCGAAACCGAGGAGATGCCGGTTCTTGGCGAAGAACTCGCTGACGGAAATCTCCTTTTGGGCTTTCGCCATCGTCTCGGCGTTGGAACGCCGTTTGGTCGTATCGTCGGACATGATGATATAATTATTCCCCAAAAAACAAAAGCCGGAAGGGAGGCGTACTCGCCGTACTGACGGTCGTTGTCGTTCACCGTCATTACGCTGCGCTCCATTCCGGCTGTTGTTGAAAAACGGATCAAACGAACCGTTTGACGGCGAGTGTGACGTTTTGGCCGCCGAAGCCGAAACTGTTGCTCAAACAAACATCGCACTTCGCATTTCTCGCCACGTTCGGGATGTAATCGAGATCGCAATCGGGATCCGGTGTCTTGTAATTGATCGTCGGCGGAAGAATGCCGTCACGGATCGCCAACAGGCAGTAAATCAATTCGCTTCCCCCGGCGGCGGCGACGAGGTGTCCCGTCACGCTTTTCGTACTGGAAACCGGAATTTGCTTCGCCCGATCGCCGAACAGCGTTTTCACGGCAAGCGTTTCGACGCGGTCGTTGACCGATGTACTCGTTCCGTGAGCGTTGATGTAATCGACGTCGTTGATCGTCAGTCCGGCGTCTTCGAGCGCTTTGGACATGCAGCCGACGGCACCACGGCCTTCCGGATGGATGTCGGTGATTCGAAACGCGTCGGAAGTCGCTCCGTAACCGGCGAGTTCGGCGTAGATTTTCGCGCCTCGTCGTTGAGCGTGTTCCAAATCTTCGAGAATCACCATCGCGGCTCCTTCGCCGAGGATGAACCCGTCGCGTTCTTTGTCGAACGGTCGGGACGCTCCCTTCGGATCGGCGTTGTTCGTGCTGAGCGCCGTCAGGAGATTGAATCCCGTCACGCCGAACGGATGGATCATCGAATGGGCGCCGCCGGCAATCATGATGTCCGCTTCGCCGCGCTTGATGAGCTTTGCCGCTTCGCCGACCGCTTGGGCGCTGGCGGAGCAGGCCGTCAGGCAATTGACGTTCGGTCCGTACGCCTCGAACATCGCCGCGAGATGGGCGGCCGGCATGTTCGGTTCCTGTTCGAGTTCCTTGATCGGATCAAGAATCTCGATCCCTTTCTTGATGAACTTGCCGATATCGAACTTACCGTCCGCCTGATAGTCAACCCCGGCAAGGATCATTTCGGCGAAGCAGTCGAAGTCCTGTTTTCCTTCGCCGGCTCCGGTGTAGACGCCGATCCGCTCGGAATCGAATTGGAACGCCTTGCTTTTGTTGCACCAAAGCGCAGCGTCGCACATGGCTTTGTGTGCGGCGACGACCGCAAACTGCGTGTGTCTGTCCTGGAGCTTCCAATCGTCCGGCTCCTCACCGATGAGCGCCATGTCGAAATCCTTGACCTCGGCGGCGATCTTCGTCGGAAAATTCGAAGCGTCGAACAACGTGATCGGTCCAACGCCGGATTCGCCGGCCAAGAGTTTTTTCCAAACCGTTTCGACTTCGTGTCCCAACGGCGTGACAAGCCCGATTCCCGTGATGACGACGCGCTTCATGGTATTGATAGTTGAGAGTGGATAGTGGTTAGTGAAAAGATGATAGTCGATCGTTAATGGAAAATAGTAGGGAGAGTGTTGAAGCGAATTACGCTTGCGTCTTCACTCTCCACTCTCCACTATCAACTTTCCACGATTCCTCCACTCTCCACACTCAACGATCCACTCCCTCTGGGGGTAACAGTTTGGATCCATCGGCGGCGACACCGATTTCGTAGGCACGGAAAATCCGCATCATTTCGAACAGGTCTCCGTCGGCGAAGAGCGATTTATCGGAGAACGCGGCGCTGGCGCTCAGGTGAGCGAACATCATTTCGCCGTCCGCCATGAGCACATCTCCGTTGTAAGCGGAAACCGTGGCAACGCCGCCGTCGTCGCGGATCGCTTCCAATTGCGCTTTGTATGTCAGCACGTCACCGGGAACCGCTTCGATCTGGTGGAACGTCAGTCGCGGAATTTTGGCGAGAACGACTTTTTCCTTGTATCCCTTCGCTTCACAAAGGAGCAGCCCGGCCGTTTGCGCGATTCCTTCGATGATCAGCGACGCCGGCATGACCGGATGAAATTTGAAATGATCGTGCAAATGATCCTCGGCCAGCGAAACCACCTTGATGGATTCCGCCCGCTTCTGGCTTTCAAACACGGTCATTCGATCGATCCAGTACCAATGCATTATTCGTGGAATGTTGATAGTTGATCGTGGAGAGCGAATAACTGACAATGGACGGTAGGGAGCCTGTTCGGATTGAACAACACTTGCGTCTGCACTCTCCACTCTCCACTATCAACTCTCAACTACGCAAGCCCGAGTTTGTGTTCGACGATGAAGCACATGTCTTTGACGGTGAGGATCGTCGGAAGATTGGCAACCGCCGGATTCTTTTCGAAGGACGACAGATCGGCGTAGGGCATCCGTTTTTTGATTTCTTCCAAACCTTTTTCCGTCAGTTTTCCGTCTTTGTTGACGTAGGTGCCGGTTTGGTCGTTGACAATATCTTCTGGAACAAGTTCGCCTCGTTCGATTTTGATATTGAACGTTTTTTCCAAACGGTAAACGATATCGAGCAAATCGATCGATTCGGCTCCGAGATCGCCGACGAGTGTTGCATCCGGCGTCACTTCGTCTTCATCTACGGCCAACGCTTCGACTAAAGCTTCTTGAACGCCTTTGAACACTTCTTCTTTTGACGGCATAGAAAATACTCCGAAACTGGGGTTAAATGATTACCGAATAGATCGTCAAACGAATGCTATGAACTTGAATTTTATCCGGATTCCGCATTTTCGCAAGATGGGGTGTTTCCCGTCATCCCCGCGCAGGCGGGGACCGAGACGACAAGGTCGGTTGACCGTTTGCATCCGTAATTGACATGCAAAAACACGATCAACAATATGTTCAAGAGTAATGCGATGCCTGTTTTCCAAGTCCCCGCCTGCGCGGGGATGACGTTTGGTGATCCTATTTTTTCGGCGGCGCCGGTGGAATATTCGGCCCGGCGGCAGCGGCAGGTGGTGCGGTGGGGGCGGTTGCTCCACTCGGTTTCGGCGGCGGCGCGGCAACCGAGGGTCTCGCTTTCGCGGCAACGGGATCGCCGTGCGACGGCTCCGGAATCGTCTGGATCAGCTTTTCGATCACCTTGTTGACGTCGACTCCTTCGGCGTCGGCGTTGAAGTTCGTGAAAATACGGTGGCGGAGCACCGGGAACGCCATTGCGCGGATGTCGTCGCCGGAAACCGCGAACCGACCGTTGAGGATCGCGCGGGCTTTTGCCGTCAAAATAATACTTTGAGCCGCACGAGGACCGGCTCCCCACGCCAACCAGTTTTGCACAAATGGGGGGCTGTACGATTCTTTCGGTCGGGTCGCCCGAACCAATTCGACGGCGTAGTCGACGATGTGCTCCGAAACGGCGACCTGACGGACGAGATTTTGAATCCAGACGACATCTTGGGCTTGCAACACCGGCTCGATGTCGACTTTTTTCGTTTGGGTCGTTCCCATGATGATCTGCCGCTCTTCGTCTTTGGTCGGATAACCGATGTAAATCGAGAGCATGAATCGGTCGAGCTGCGCTTCCGGCAGCGGATAGGTTCCTTCCTGTTCGATCGGGTTCTGGGTCGCCATGACGAAGAACGGCGGCTCCAATTTATACGTTTTTCCGGCGACGGTGACTTCGTATTCCTGCATCGCCTGGAGCAACGCGGCCTGCGTTTTCGGCGGCGTTCGGTTGATTTCGTCCGCCAGCGAAATGTTCGTGAAGATCGGTCCGCGAACGAATCGGAAATTTCGCTCTCCCGTCACCGGATCGATATCGATGATTTCGGTTCCGGTGATGTCGCTCGGCATCAAGTCCGGCGTGAACTGGATACGGCCGAACTTCATCTGGAGCGCCCTGGCCAAAGTCGCCACCGTGAGCGTTTTCGCCAAACCGGGAACTCCGACCGTCAGGCAGTGACCGCGGGCAAAGATGCAAATCAACATCTGCTCCAACATTTCGTCCTGTCCGACGATGACTTTATGAACTTCCTTGAGAAGTTTGTCTTTGGCCTGACAAACGCGGCGGACCATTTCTTACGGGCTGAGCGAAGGAGTACCGGCTGGGGGAGCGGGAGCATTGGACATCGGATCACCGTAACGGTTGAATGGAAAAACAAACGGATTCAGCGATTTTACACGATTTCGAGGGGAAAGCATCCCCCCGGCGGTTTTTGCGGAAAAACGGCCCGAACCCCCGTCATCCCCGCGCAGGCGGGGACCGAGAGAGGATTTTGACCAAGTATTCCCTGAACACGTCGCTGATCTCCCTCCCCTCTCCCGGAGGGAGAGGGGACGCTAAATTAAAGCCTATTCAAGGGATACCAAGCCAAAACCTCCACGAGAGAACAAGTTTCAATCTGTTCTGGCATCCGTTATGCACGGTATTTCATTCTCAGTCAATGAGGGATGCAAAACATGAAAATGGTTATCCACTTGACTCAACCAACTCGATTTTTCGACGCAAAAAAACCGTCTCTCACAAAGGCACGGAGGACACAAAGGCTCGAATTGAAAGTCTTTGTGAGCTTTGTGCCTTTGTGAGAAATCCTTTTTTTCTCGTTTCAGCGGACAAGATGAGTGAAGTGGATAACTATTAACATGAATGACGTTCTTCGTCTGGGTTCCCGCCTGCGCGGGAATGACGGGGCCATCACATCTTACGGCGTTGTGACGGATTTCGGCTCGTCTTCACGGAAGTACGGTTCACGAGTCCGTTCCGGCTTCGCTTTGGTGTCGTCCGGAATGGCACGGATCCAAATGTTCCGGAATTTGGTCGGATTGCCGTGGTCCTGCAGGGTGATCGGGAACGTCGGCTCGTGGGCTTCGTAGAACGGAGCCTGATGCCAGAAACCGGTTCCTTCGATTTCGTGGTGGTTCATGACGAGAACGCCGTTCTGGATCACGGTGACGTAACCGGGACGGATGACTTTCGTCACTTTACCGTTCTCGATTTGCAGTTCCGGCCGGTTGAAGAAAATGTCGTAGGTCTGCCATTCGCCCGGCTTGCGGCAAACATTGACCAGCGGCGGACGCTGCTTGTAGAACGACCCGCATTGGCCGTCGAAATAGGTCTGGTTTTCGTAGGAATCGAGAATCTGGACTTCGTACGGTCCGAAGAAGATACCGCTGTTGCCGCGTCCCTGGCTCTTCTGATTCGGATCGACGTTTTTCGGCGTTGCGAATTCGAGGTGGAGCTGAACACTGCCGAACTTTTCTTTCGTGCGGAGGTTTCCGGCTTTCGGCTTGACCGTCATCTCGCCGTCGGCGACGATCCAGGACGGTTTTTCCCATGCGTCCATATTTTTTCCGTTGAAGAGAATCGTCGCATCGGACGGCGCATCGCCCGGCTTTTCGCCCGGCGTGACGATCGGCGGTTCGGTCCAGGGAATGCCGCTGCGCCAGTCTTTGGCGAGTACGGCGACCAACGAGGTCAGGACGACGGCGGTCAACAAGCCGACGACAACATTTCGTTTCATGGAAGATCCTTTCGTGGTGAGTTGGAACGGTAAAACGTCAACGATCTTCCATTATGCCAACAACGGACGCCGATTTCAAGAATAGTACGGCGCCAAAGTTCATTTTGTGAGTTATCCGTCGAGCCGGAACACCGAAGGTGTCCGTGCCTCGCCAGAGTAAACGACCATTTTGCGTTGGCTTATCGTCGCACTTTGGGGACTTCGACGATTTGCGGTTGCGTGTCGCATTCGATGCCGACGATCGTGACCGGTTCGTAAGGAAGGAAGCCGGGTTGAACCCGTTTCGGGTCCAACGGTTTCGCCTTGAATCGGTTCATGATGTCGACGATTTCCGGTTTCAATTCGATCCGTCCGTTCGGCAGTTCGTATCCGATGTCGGTGAAATGTCCGACGGTCACGATACTTTCGAAACGATCGTGGAATTCATACGCTTCGTATCCCTTGGCGCGCAGTGCCGCCGCCAAACGGGCCGCCGCGATACCGCCGAGCTCCAGATCGGAAACCTTGCCGCTGATGAATTGCTCCTTGCCGTCCAAAATGCTCTGGACTTTGTCCTGCGACATTTCAACCTTGCCGCTGAATGTCGCGACCCGCACCGTGAATTTTCCCGGACAGTTCAAGAGCGAATTCGGTCGGTTATTGATCTTGGCGATGAACGGGTCGACGAATCCTTTTCTGGCGAAATTATCTTCCGGCAGCATCGGATTCAAGGCGCCGAACGCCATGAACAGCGGACCTCGTTCCCCTTCGGCGAGAAACGTCGGCGCATTCGGCTTGCTTCCGGTCGGCGGCGGCAACGCAACCCCTGCCGCGGTGCGTTTGTAGAATTCCGGATAGGCCCGCTTGATATCCTTGAGCGTCTTCTGGAAGCTGACCTCTTCGCCGGACTGGAAATCGCCGACGAGAACGGCGTATTCACGAAACGCTCCCTTTTTCTTGAAATTTTTGTTCCGGGAATACGGATTGACCGGCTTTCCTTCTTTTTTGAGATCGTGGACGAATTCCTGGTTGAAAACGTAAGCACGGTATTTGTACCGTTGCCGCAGTTCGAGCACCAATTGATTCGCTTCCTGTTTGGCGTTCGGGCCGCCGAACGACGCCACGAAAATCATCCAGGGACCGTTGGTTTCGGCGAGAATGTATTCTTTATTCGGATCCGCTTCGACGCTTCCGTTTCCGGCCCAATCGAACGGACCGCCTGCGGTGAATTGCGTCGTCGATTGAACCAAAAGAACGATCAGAACTGCCAAACAGAGCGTTTTCCCGTTTTTCGCGTAATTCATTGCTTCCTCCGTGAAGAGATGATCTTTTGGAGTTGCAATCGGCCAAAAAAATGGGTTTGAGCAGAAAAACTTTAACGATTTTGCGGAATATAGCGAAAACAGGGCGATTCAGTCCCCTCTCCCAAGGGGGAGGGGACAGGAAGAGAGCGTCTCACGATTTTTTATTATCGTTTCCGTTGAGGTGTTTTTTCGCTCTTTCCAATTCGCCGGGGGTCGGTTCCCGGAAGACCCGTTGGGCCAGCGCCCGGACCAGATACTCTTCTTTTTCGATCGCCTGATCGGAATAGGAAATCTTTCCTTTGCCGAGGATATCCATGATCGACACGATCCGTTCGAGAAGCATCACCGGGGTCGCGATGTCGGCGAGGTTCGCCCAATTCGCGGCTCCGAGGTTCGTTCCCTTGCAGTATTGCCGTTGCAGTTTTTCGTCGCATTCCCCTTTGCAGGTAAAATAGACCTCGACGATTTCGTCGAGTTCATCGGCGCTCATTTTGCGACGTGCCAGGCGGACGACGACACCGTGTTGGTCTTCGGCGTAAATCGTTTCAAGAAGGTCTTTGGCACAGCAATCGCAGCGGATCGGCAGGTAGTCGTCCTGGAGTTTGACGATGGGACGCTGAAGCGACGCCGCTTTCGGAAAATACCGTGTCAAAATTTTGGTGCATCCCGGTGACAAGAGAAACACCTCAAGCGATTTGCCGTCGAAGAGCCAAAAATCTTTGAGAAACCCTTTTTCTTTCAGGTTCGCCAATTCGTTTTCCAGAGCCGGCGAGATCGGCGTCGAATAAACGCCGATGAACCCGTCCGCCTTGGCTTTTCGGACCCGTTCCAGAATGTCCGATTCGTCGGTTTCTTTCACGGCGGTGCGTGTTGCCGCTTTGTTTTTGCCGCCGACGAGCCAGCGGAACGAATAATTATTGAACTTGCCCGGCACTTGTTCGACGGCACAGAAATCGTCGGCCGATTCCTGGAACCGATACGTCGGCGTTTCGATGTGGAAACCGAGCTCTTGAAGAAAATCACGGGAGAACTGCGCCCAACGCTCTCCCTCGGCAGGAATTTCGGTGAAATCAATTGGGGCCATGACATGCCTCCTCGTGGTAAAAATGTCGTTCAATAATCATCGGCACATATTCGCAATTATAGACGGCGGCGACATTGCTTACAAGTGACCAAAATGTGCTATACTTGAGGAAGAGATTTCCGGACCCGAGTTGAGTACTTTTTATAAAACCATGAGCAAGCACAAAGAAGCTCCCGAAGAAGAGGAAGAAACCGCTCCGTTTTGGGTGATCAGTTTCAGCGATATGATGACGCTTTTGCTCACCTTTTTCATCATGCTCTTTACGATGAGCACGTTGGAAGTGGAGAAGGTCAAAGTCTACGCCGAAGCGCTCTCCGAACATTTTAGTGGTGAAGGGACGCCTCCTCCCGGAAAGGGACGGCATCCATCCAAACGGCCCGGTTTCATGCCCGGAAACGAAGCCGGCAAGGAATCGAAGCCGACCACGCTGACGTTGCCGGCGGTCCATACCGAAATAGAGACCGTCAAAGGTGGAATTGTGCTTTTCGATTTGGAAAGTGATTCTCTCAGTGAACCGGCGAAAAAGGGGCTCGGCGAAATCATCGAACAGCTTCGTGGCATTCCGAATCTGATCATGCTCAAAGGACACGCCTCACTCAAAGAACAAGACACCCGCAACGCCGACGATCTCGCTTACACCCGTTGTTGGAATGTTCGGGAGTATCTCGTGTCGCTCGGTTTGCACCGGGGTGACTTCCAAATGTGCGTCGTCGGTCAAAACGAACCGCTCGATTCGTCGACGCTCCATCGGAAACTCGAACCGGGACAGGAGAATTCCTACGTCAGTATCTCGCTGCTCATTGACGTCAAACGGATCGACTCGTCCGATTCTCCGTGAACGTCTGCCAAATTGGCAGGACCGCATTTTCGTCATCCCCGCGCAGGCGGGGATCTGGACAAAAGAGGATACCACATGCTTGCATCCGTGAACAACGGATGCAAGTGCCCATGGAAACGGAATCTCTGGGTCTCCGCCTGCGCGGGGATGACGAGTTTTATTCGGCACGACATTTGCATCTCTTTCAGCGTCTTCATGTTCGGAGCCTCCGTTTTGGCAGGAGCTCGATCAGTTCTGACCACCATCTATAAGGAAAACCATGACGAAGAAGAAAGAATCCTGCTGCGAAGGCAAGTGCAGCGGCAAGGGAATGAAAATCCAACCGCTCGGCGATCGCGTCGTTGTCCGCCGTGAAGAATCCGAAGAAAAAACCAAGGGCGGACTCTTTCTGCCTGATTCCGCGAAGAACAAACCGGCCCGCGGCACCGTCGTGAGCATCGGCGACGGAAAGATTCTCGATAACGGCAAACGGACCAAGTTCCAGATCAAAGAAGGGGACAAGGTCATCTTCCTCTCTTACGCCGGTGAAGAGTTCAAGGTCGGCGACGACGAACTCCTCCTCATGCGCGAATCCGACGTCCTCGCGGTCATCGGATAATCATATACGGTAGGCGGCCGACCGCCGGGCGGCCGCGTGCGGTACTCCGCACTGGAATCAGATTCGAGTCCGGAGTACCGGACGTTGCCGCCCGGCGCTCGGCAACCTACCACCAACCCATTTCAATACAACGGAGAAATACATTATGGCCAAAATGATTGCATTCGATCAGGAAGCTCGCGAAGCGTTGCGTCGCGGCGTGACGAAATTGGCGAAAGCCGTCAAAGTGACGCTCGGACCGAGAGGTCGCAACGTCATCATTCAAAAGAGCTTCGGCTCGCCGCTCGTCACGAAGGACGGCGTCACCGTTGCGAAGGAAGTCGATCTCGAAGATACCTACGAGAACATGGGCGCCCGTATGGTCCGTGAAGTTGCCGCGAAGACCAGCGACATTGCCGGTGATGGAACCACCACGGCGACCATCATGGCCGAAGCGATCTTCAACGAAGGGATGAAAGCCGTCGTCGCCGGCGTCAATCCGCTCCAGCTCAAGAACGGGATGGACAAAGCGGTTGCCGACATCATCGAAAAGCTGAAGAGCATGTCGGTCAGCGTCAAGAACAGCAAGAAGGAAATCGCGCAGGTCGCCGCGATCGCTTCGAACAACGACATGGAAATCGGAACGCTCCTCGCCGACGCCATGGAAAAGGTCGGTAAGGACGGCGTGATCACGGTCGATGAAGGCAAAAGCCTCAAGACCGAAGTCGAATGGGTCGAAGGAATGCAGTTCGATCGCGGATACCTCTCGCCGTATTTCGTGACCGATCCGACCAAGATGGAATGCGTCCTCGAAAATGCGTACGTTTTTCTCAGCGAAAAGAAGATTTCGAACATCAAGGAAATGATTCCGGTGCTCGAAGCGGTCGTCAACACCGGTCGTCCGCTGTTGATCATCGCCGAAGACGTCGACGGCGAAGCGTTGGCGACCCTCGTGATCAACCGTCTGCGCGGCACGATGAAAGTCTGTGCGATCAAGGCTCCCGGTTACGGCGATCGTCGCAAGGCGATGCTCGAAGACATCGGTATCCTGACCGGCGGCGAAGTTCTCTTCGAATCGCTCGGACGCAAAATGGAATCGATGACGCTCCAGGACCTCGGCACGGCGAAGCGCGTCGTTGTCGACAAGGACAACACGACGATCATCGAGGGTGGCGGCAAGAACGACGAAATCAAAGGTCGGATCGACCAACTCCGTCGTGAAATCGAAAAGGTGACGAGCGATTACGACAAGGAAAAGCTCGAAGAACGCTTGGCGAAGCTCTCCGGCGGTGTTGCGAAAATCCTCGTCGGTGCCGCGACCGAAAGCGAAATGAAAGAACGCAAAGCCCGCGTTGAAGACGCCTTGCATGCGACTCGTGCAGCCGTCGAAGAAGGAATTCTCCCCGGCGGCGGCGTCGCGCTGCTTCGTGCTTCGACTTCCGTGAAGGCGAAAGAGATTGCGGCTGACGAAACGGTCGGTTACAATATCATCGTCAAGGCGTGCCGCGCTCCGCTGACGCAAATCGCCGCGAATGCCGGAAAAGACGGCGGCATCATTTGCGAAAAGGTCGCCGAAGGAAAGGGAGCGTTCGGATACAACGCCCTGACCGACGTCTTTGAAGACATGGTCAAAGCAGGTGTCATCGACCCGACGAAGGTGACGCGAACCGCTCTGCAGAACGCCGCAAGCGTCGCCTCGCTGATGTTGACCTCGGACGCTTTGGTCGCCGACATTCCGAAGGAAGAAAAAGGCGGACCCGCGATGCCCCCGGGCGGCGACATGTACTAATTGTTCATAAAGAGCCGGGGACGAAGCGTACTCGCGCAGTCCCCGGATGCTCCGCGATAAAGCCCCAAGTTAACCCCCTGCGGTAAACTCGGGGCTTTTTTGTTATAATGACGGAACGAAAAGCAGACGACCGTTGTCGAATTGTTTGATCCGCCTTAAAAAACTTACACTTGCACGACCAATCACATGGCATTGACAAAATTCCTTGAAGGTGTCGGAAACACGGTCACAAAAACGTTCAGTTTCGGTAAGAAATCGCTCAAAGTGGCTTGGTACGGGGAACGGTATGTAGCGGCGGAGGAAGATCGTGGGGCACGAAATGCCAATGCGGAAGCCGACCGAAAGCTAAAGGAACAGCTTGCCAAAAAGGAGCAGGATTTTCGACTCGCTTTGGAAAATCACAAAACCGAGCAAGCACGGAATCTTGCCATTGAAATGGCTTATCTGTCGCATCAGTTTCGGCTTCAAGAACAAAAAGAAAATTTCAAGCATCATGTCGAGCAAGCTTACCTGAAGCACCATTTGGACCACGCATGGCCGTTGAGGTGCACTCCTCCGGAAATTTCGTCTTTGTTGAGCGACAACCCGAACCATATTCCGGTATTTTTGGTTTTTACCGATCCACCCAAGTCCATTAAAGGGATCGTTCAATCGGCGTTAAGCCGAACGGAAGACGACATCAATGATTTCGTGAACACGACCGGCAAAACACGATTCCTGAATTTTCTCGGCGGCTGGAAAGAAGCGGCCGACAATGCTCAAGGAGAAGCATTTTCGAAAATTCTGCATCAGTCGTTGAAGGGATACCCAACATTGCTCTTTCGTGCGGAGTATCACGAAGACGATGAACGGCTTGTTATCAAAGCAGACTTTTGGGGGCTCGGTCTGGCGGAGCACATGATCAGCAGCAAGATCGCCGAGTTTACTTTTGCCGGAAAGGATGCCGGTAAAGAGGAAAAACAGGAAATGATCAAGAATCTCAATGCCTTGTTTACTTCCTGTGCCGCCGCCACAAGCGATATCTATCATTTTCTCGAATACAACCTTCCGCCGGAAACGACGAAACATTTGGTTTGGAAAAAAGGATTGTCGCAACGGTTTCTTGCTGCCGGGCAGGACAATTCGCTCCAAGCGACCTACCTCGCTTGGAAGCAACTCCATGACGGGCAAACGCAGTTGTTTTTTGAAGAAGGGCTCCGTTATCTGGCCGACTGTGAGGAAATGGAGGAACATCGTGAATGGGTCGAACGAGAACGTGAAAAGTTTTTGCCGAATTGGCTCGATCAACTGGGTGTCCCCATGACGGCCGGGGAAATTGCCGATCCTTCTCCTGACGCACAGTGGCTCTTTGCTTGCCGAACGCCGGACAATCGTGAGATTTTCAAAAAACTGCTTCCATTAGCGGGACAGGAATCCGAACGAGACCCTCGAATTGTTGCATTACAAGACGTCTTGGAACGTCCTGCCGTCTTTGTTCTCCATCCCCGTCGTGCCGCAGACCTCCAAAAATATATCGACAAAACACCACCGGGAGAAACGATCCAATTGGGACCGGGTACATACCAGTGCGGATCGTTGCGAATCGACAAGGCAATCAACATCGTTGGGGCAACCAATGATCCCACCGATGTCGTCCTTCTCATGAAAAGCAGTTGTCAGAGACCAATGAATATGGAAATCGCCGATTCACCAACCGTTTCAAACTTGACCGTTTTGGGCTATCGCCATACAGAAACAATCAAAACTATTCTTAACCCCTTTACTTACGAGAGCAAATCCGATGTTATCGTTAGCAATGGTGCCCCGAGGATTACCAATTGCTTGTTCCGCGATATCAATCTCAAATTGTCTGGAATTGCCAAAGGAACGTTCGATAGCTGCGAAGTCACTGATAGTGTTATTGTTTTGCAGGAGAATTCCGATCCGACAATGCGTCGTTGTATTGTCAAAAACGCAGGAAACGGGATCACGATCCGTTATCATGCCAAGGGGACATTTGAGGATTGCCAAATCGCGGAATGCGGAACCGGATTTGCGTTATGGGGCCATGCCAACCCAACGGTACGAAGCTGCGTCATTAGAGAATGTGGTACAGGAGTTGATTTCAACAAAAGCGCCAATGGAAAGTTCGAAAATTGCAAAATTTTCGGAAACAAAGAGAAAAACATAAACCTTGAGGATTCAAAATATCCTTCCTCTCGCCGCAGTGGTTTCACCAACTGTACGGACGACAAGGGGAATCCCATAAGTTGGTGATCTTGCAGTTGCCCCCTGCCTTCGAAGAAGATGACACCACAATTAGGCTGTCATGGCGCCTTGGTCGCCGACATTCCGAAGGAAGAAAAAGGCGGACCCGCGATGCCCCCGGGCGGCGACATGTACTAAGGACAAGCCGTCCAGACGTTTCGAGCTTCCGTTCGTCGTAAAAACCATCGGACGGTCGCTCCGCTCCGGGAACGTTTTCGAATAAGGGGCGAGTTTGAAGCGAGGCAACGCCGATTTTCCCTCCCCTCTCCCTCCGGGAGAGGGTTAGGGTGAGGGGCTTTGTGCTTGAAACAAAGAAAACCGCCAAGAAAACCCATTCGCCCCGTTTTGTTTGTTTTGCATTCGCGTCCATGTTTTCACGTCGAACACCCCTCACCCTATTGCCTTGTAACGTTTAGAATTTGGGATATTCCCATCTGGCGGAATCTGGTATGTTGACGTTTTCAACATACGGAGGTTTGCCATGAAAAAGATTTACATCGTTCGATTGACCGACGAGGAACGGGAGACGTGCCTTGTCGTCGTCAAGAAGCTCAAAGGAACGTCCACCAAAGTCCGTCGAGCGAACATTTTGCTCAAAGCGGACGCCGCCGGCAGAACTGGAAAGATCAACAAATCGCCGACGCCTTTTTTTGTACGAGGCAGAGCGTCGAGAATTTGAGAAAGCGACTCGTCACCGAAGGATTCGAGATCGCCTTGCACGGAAAGAAACGCCAATCGCCGCCCCGGCAAAAAGTTCTGGACGGCGAACAGGAATGCGAAAGTCATCGCCCTGCGGCTGGACCCTTCGGCTCCGAAAGGGAAAAACGGGGAAACTCACATCCAACGCCGAAGGCGAAAAACGGGTACTCATCGAAACCGGTTTCTGGTTTGCCAAAAATGGTTTTTTAGGACTTGATGACGATTTCCCTCAAAGGTGCCGCAAGTACAATGTCGACAAAAAAAGACGACTTTCGTCGTCTTGGGACTCGAAAAACGATTTCGAGATGATCGTAAGCTCCGGAACCTTCGGTTCACGGGCTCAACGAGAGAACTGACGCCGGTATGGCCGAACTACATCGTCGCCAAACGGGGGTTTTGGGCGAGGCGGATCAGGTGCTTGTTGCGGCGGATGGCGCGCAGACGGGCACGGCGCTTGATTTCGCTCGGCTTTTCGAAGTGTTCACGGCGGCGCATTTCCTTCTTGATGCCGCTCCGTTCAATCAGTTTGCGAAATCGGCGAACGGCTTCCTGAATCGGCTCTTTTTCCCTCAACGTTAGCTTGACCACAAAGTTCTCCTTTCCGGATGATGTGCGTTTTCATGGAACGGTCGGTCCAAAACGGACCTCGACCCTGACGGATAGACCCCTAATTCTATTCTGTCGATTCCGTTTGTCCAGTGCCGGTAGCCAAAAAAATGCCGAAGGGCAAAAGGGGAAACTCTCGAAAAATAAAAAAACTCGCAACGGGGTCTCTTCCCATAGAAACCGTAGTCTTTAGAATGTCGCGTTGTGCCCAAGTTCATGCTTTTTGAAAGTGAAGTCCTGCATCGAACGACGGTCGAGTTTGCCAACGCGGGGCCAAGGGTCCCGAAAATTAACGAATATGGATTGCGGAGCGGGAAAAGGCCATGCCGGGGTTTATTGAAGATTTCGACGACGAATTTGATAACGACGATTTTGATGATGATTTCGATGATGATTTTGAAGAGCTTCCCGACGACGAATTTGACGAAATCGCCGAATTCGACGAAGAAGATTTCGACGATGCCGACATGGTAGACGTTGATTTTTCCGGCGATGCCTGTGACGACGAGGAGGGTTTCGACGATTTCGACGAAATTCCCGCCGACGACAGCGGATTCGACGGCGAAGCCGAAGCCACGGACCGATGAAAGTGACGAGGTAACCATGCTTTCGCCGCATCCGGAGGGAATCGTCTTGGCGGTTCGCGCTTACGCCGGGGCCAAACGAAACGAGGTTCGCGGTGTTTCAGAAGAACAACTCCGTGTTTTTGTGACGCAGGCGCCGGAAAAAGGGAAAGCGAACAAAGCGATCCGCAAACAACTCGCCGACTCGCTGGACATCAAGGCGTCGCAAATCGAACTGCTCGTCGGAGAAACCTCACCGCAGAAAAAATTTTTGATCCGGAACGTTGACGAACAGGTTTTGCGCGACACGATTTACCAATTGACGCAGGAGGATAGAGAATGAACGACAATCTTGCGCTCACGCAATATCATCCGAGCAGTTATCGGGAGATGAAATATGTCTACCCGGTCGTCAGTAGGCGATCAGGAGGGCTCTCGATCGGGGTCAATTTGAGTCCGACGTCGCAGTGCAATTTCGCTTGCGTCTACTGCCAGGTGCTCGGCGATCTGGAAGCCCGACTTCAAAACCGGGAGCAGGCGTTTCAGGATGCGGAGCGAAAAAAGGATCCCCGGCAGTTTTCACCCCTGGTCGATCTGGACCGGCTCGAAATGGAGCTGCGTGAGCTGGTTTCGGCCGTCGTTAACGGCAATTTGTTCAACGAAGATTGGTTCAATCAAACCCCGTCGGAAAAACGGGTGCTGCAGGATATCGCCTTCAGCGGAGACGGCGAACCGACGCTGAACGCCCAATTTCCGGAGGTTGTCCGGCGTGTCGTTGAGATTCGAAAAGAGCTTTGTCCGCCGTCGACGAAGCTTGTCGTGATCACGAACGCCACGAAGCTTGACGATCCGCATGTCCGCAACGCATTGGCGCTGCTGAAAGCGAATCACGGCGAAATTTGGGCCAAACTTGACGCCGGAACCGAGGAATTTTACAAAACCGTCTCCCGATCGCAAGTCCCGTTCGCTCAAATTCTGGAAAACCTGAAAACGGCCGCCAAAGAGTTCCCGTTGGTCGTCCAATCGTGCTTTCTCGCGATTCATGGAACTCCGCCGAGCGCCGCGGAACTGGACGCTTACGTCGAACGGCTGCGGGAAATCGTCGGATCCGGCGGCACGATCCAACGGGTGCAGCTTTACACGGTTGCCCGCAGCACGCCGGAACGGTGGGCGACGCCGCTCGCCGACGACGTGATGAACGAGATCGCCGCGAAAGTTCGACGGGAGACCGATCTCGCCGTCGAGACGTTCTATACACGGTGATGAAGGTAGGTTGCCGACCGCCGGGCGGCAACGTCCGGTACTCCGGACTCTGCGCTGGTGAGCGACATGCAGTGCGGAGTACCGCACGCGACCGCCCGGCGGTCGGTCGCGTGCCTATCTGTTGCGGTTATTCGATCTTGATGTCGCTCCAATAACCGGCTTCGAACTGCCAACCGTTCGCTTGGTTGAGCAATTCGATTTTGACCGTCTTTCCGGCGAACGGCGACATGCCGATGGCGTAATCGTGCCAAGGGCCGCCGACAATCAGCTTACGGAAAATTTCTTTGCCGTCCACTTTGACGATCAGATCCCAGTCGTATTTCTTTTGAGACGGTTCATGGGCCGCAACGCTGAAACGAAGAATCGGTTTTGAATGCGCCGGGAACGTGACCGTCTTCGAAAGAACACAGGGGATTTCCTTCGTTTTCGGGTGGGTCACCAAAACGTTTTTTTGTCCGTAATATTCCGCGCGGAAACCGGGATCCATGTCGGGACCGCAATCGGTGAGCGTCCAACCGGGGAACAACTTCGCAACCGCCTTTTCCGGCGTCGGTTCTTCTTCGGTGATTTTAGCTTTTTCGGCGTCGGAGAATTTCGAATCGGCGACGGGCCCCGGTTTCCAGCACGGTTCGTACGGTCCCGGCTTCGCTTTTCGGACGGGAATTCGGAAGACTTCTTCACCGGCTGTGTTCTTGACGATCTCGCCCCCTTCTTTGACGATCGCCTGTCTTGCGAGTTTCTCGCAAACGTCGACGAGAGCGGGAAAATCGTAAGCGGTGTAACTGAACTTCTCTTTTTCGTTCAATTTTTCGCTGAACCTCGCCGGGAGTTTCGAGAATCCGAGCGTCGTGAACAAAACACCGCCGGCGTTCGACGGATTGCAGTCGGAGTCCTGTCCGCAACGGGTCGAGAGAACGATCGTTTGATCAAGATCCCCTTTTCCGTACAGCATGCCGACGAGAATGTACGCCCCATTAATCTTGGCGTCGATGTTGAACTTTCCATGAGAACAGGCGAGTCGGCGATAGTCTTTGTTGTTCTGATATTTTTCTTCGATCTTATTCCATGTCGCGGTCCAGTCGTTCGGATTTTCGTCGAACCAACGGACCACATCGCGGACCATTTCGGCATATTGCGAGTCCTGCGGAATGCAGGCGAGCCCGGCGGCGATGATCTTTTTTATATCCGTTTCGAAAAACGCTTCGGCGTACATTCCGCCGACGAACTGCCCGGCGTAGACGCCGTCGCCGTAATTCATGAGCCGTCCGAACTTGTCGCCGAGTCCGATCACGACGTTCGGGAGTCCCGGCGCGATCAAACCGGAGAAATCCGCCTCGATCTGGTAATCGATGTCGTCGGCGTGGACGTTGAACTTCGGATGTCCGCTGTCCGGCGGAGCAATCCCGTTGCGTAAATTCTTCCGCCCCGCGTCGTTGGCGTGCCAAAGCCGATATTTACTGTTCGCGAAATCGATTCCCGCCTGCCGCATCGACACGTTGAGACCGTGTTCCTCCATGGAGCGGAGAAACGTCATCTCGACGTAAAGGTCGTCCTGCCCGAAGGCGTTGTTGATCATTTCGGGCTTCCACAGCGGCATCTTGTCTTCCGGGATGATCTCGCCGTTGAACTTGAACTCCGTCGGAGCGCCCCAACTGACGCCGGCGATCTGGCCGATCCAACCCGCCTTCATTTTGTCGCGGTATTCCTTGACCGGCAACTCGCGGAATGCAAAAGGGTCGCCGTCGATTTCGATCGACATGCTTTGGATTTCCTGTCCGGAAACGGTGTTCAAGAAGCCGAGAACAAGAACGAGCGACAGTGTTAATATTCGTTTCATGATGATCGGGGTTCGTGATGATGGTGTATGGTAGGTTGCCGCCCGGCGGTCGACGACCTACCAATTTCGGTGCGGAGTACCGCGCGACCGCTGTGGACAGCGGTCGCCTACCTTTCGGATGATTTTTACTGCAACTCGCCGAGGAGCATCAGTTGTCCGAACCAGACGTTCGTTCCCTGATATTTCGGTTCGGCGAGTTCCTTCTCCGGGTCCTTGAGTCGGAACGCAACCGATTGACGGTCCGGCTGCTCCGGATGGATTTCGACCGTCACGGAATGGACGGCGTCCGGATCGAGTCCATCGGCGATTCCGAGGTTCGCCAAACGGTGATACGTGCAGTAGGAATCGAACCGCGGATTCGGTTTCGAGCCCGTTTTTCCATCGACAGTAACAACGACCTGTCCGCCGTTCGGACCGAGAAGATCGTAAATCCGAGCGGTCTTCCCTTTGAACTTGAACGCAAGTTTGCTCCCCGGCGTTCCGGAGGTCCAAATGTCGCCGATCCGATTGCCGAACGATTTTTGGAGATTGTCGGCGGAACCGAGCTTTTTCCAATCGCCGGTGAGCATCGACTCGGTGATCGGAACCATTTTAGCGGCTTCCCAATTGTCGGCGACGAATGTTCCGGCGAGTTTCGCGGCGTGGTCGACCGGTTTGGTTGATTTCATCGCGTTGAACCCGTCGGCGACCGCCTTGGCGTAAACGTCGTGTCCGGCGTCGAGGGGATGGACACCGTCTTCGGAGAAAAGGATTTTGCCTTCGACAGCGTCCTCTTTTTTTCCCTTGAAGATCAGTTTTCCTTCTTTTTCGAGCGCGGCGACCGGCACGCCGAAGTTGATCGACGGAATTCCGTAGAAATCGGCAAGGAGTTCCATCGCGGACATCGACCGGGCGCAATTTCCGGCGAGAAGGTCCGGCAACTGATTTTGGGCGAGCGTATAAACGTAAACGATGTCGGTTTTCGGATTCGCTTTCCAGGTTTGCCTGACGATTCCTTCCATGCTGCGCCAAATATTTTCCGGTTGGGCGCCGCCGTCGTTCACGGCAAATTCGACGAACAAGAGATCCGGTTTGTGCTGCAACACGTCCCGACCGAGTCGGAAGACCCCCAAATCGCTGCCGGTACCGCCGATCGCGGCATGAATTTCGTTGATCGTTGCCTTGGGAAACTCCTTTTTGAGCCAAGCGGTCGTTTTCGGTCGCCAACCGTTCGCGGCGGTGATTGAACCACCGAGATAGGCGACGTTGACGGTTTCGCCGTTGGTCAGTTTTTCGAGGACGTTGCCGATCCCCTCACGGATTCGGAGCGGCTCGGCGGGAACGACTTGAAATTCCGCCGCTGTCAGGAACGACGGAAGGAGGAGAAGGGCCAAAAACAGGGAAAGGCGCGGCATCATTTTTCTTTCTTTCGTCAATGTTAAGTGGTGGCAATAAAAAAGGAACGGAGTCGTGTTTTGTACGGAGCGTCGCGGAGTTCAAAACGCGACGGACCAATACGACAGTCGGTCAAACAACGAATCAAATGGAATCACCTGCTCCATAGACGTTGATTGGACGGCTTGAAAGCCGTATCATCCCAGATTCATCGTCGTCGTATCGGTTCGAAGTTGGTCGATCATTTCGAGGGTCGCCGCTTCGACGGCCCGTTGCCAATTCGCGGCACCGAATTTCGATTGGAACGGTTCCTTGGTGTGGGCGAAGATGATCCCGCGCGAATTGTTGACGATCGCGCCGAGTCCGTTTTCGTCGAACGCCGGTGCAACGTCTTTCGCTGAACCCCCTTGGCTCCCGAAGCCGGGAACGAGGAACCAGACGTTTTTCATCACGCTCCGCAGTTCCGCGAGTTGCTGCGGCCAAGTCGCGCCGACGACCGCCCCGACAAGACCGTAAGCGTCCGATTCCTGTGTCGTTTTCAGCGACAATTGCTGCACATATTCCGCGACACGCCGGTAAACCATCTTGCCGTCGGCGTTGAGGTCTTGCAGCATTGCGCCGCCCGGGTTCGACGTTTTCACGAGCACGAAAACCCCCGCGTCCCGTTGACACGCCGTTTTGACGAACGGCTCGATCGAATCGTCCCCGAGATACGGCGAAACGGTCAGCGCGTCGGCCCCCCACGCCGATTTCGCCCCCAGAATCCCGGCGGCGTACGCTTCGGCGGTGCTCCCGATATCGTTGCGCTTGCCGTCGAAAACGACGAGCAATCCTTTTTCGTGCGCATATCGAATCACGCCATGGAGCGCGACCATGCCGTCGGGCCCGTATTGTTCGAAGAACGCCGCTTGCGGCTTCACCGCCGGAACCAGCGGCGCGACGACGTCGATCACGTCGCAGCAGAACCGTTCGAACGCGGCGGCAACCGACGTTCCGGTTTGAAGCGACGGCGGCAGCAGTTCATAGCGGGGATCGAGTCCGACAAGCACGGGATTCCGTTTCAAACGAACAGCCGCCGAAAGTCGTTGCGAAAAATTCATTATATTATTGTTTCAAAATTAAGCGATTGCGTTTCAGCCGCGCAGTGCGTCTCGATCATTTTTTCCGATATTCAAGCCGTTCCATTGCATTTTTCGCGATGGGATGCGACATCCAGAGATCCTGCACGATTCCCGTTTTGACGTTCATCCAATTCAGCAGGAAGCTGCCGAGATCGATTCCGATCAGGTCACGGGCGATCCAGACCGGATCTTTTTCAACATTGAACGGTGCCAGGCCGAAGTCGAGGTTGACCTTGTCCCACATCGGACTTTTTTTCCAGCGGGCGACGTCTTCGTTGAGTTCTTGCGGAATCCACGGGAGCCCGGCGATGGCCGTAACCGGCCAAACGGTGCCGAGGGATTTCATGCGCCCCGGTGCGGCGGCGACGTAACCGGCCGGCGAATCCCCGGCGGAGAGTCCCCACCACCAACCGTTTTCCTCATTGTAGGTCGGGTGATCCTTGGCAATGGAGCGGCAATATTCCCGATTGATCAGGCAGACCTGTTTGGCGGTATCGTCCATATCAAACCCGGTGCGGTCGACCATTCCGGCAAGGCGGTGCCAAGCGAGCGAGTAATAGCTCAGGAAGATCGGTTGATTGCCAAAGCAGACTTCACGACCGGACAGTTTCATTTTCAGGAACCCGGTGTTGTACCAACGCTGCGGATCAATGGAGTGCGTACGGGAGCCGACGGCGAGGAAATACGGCATTGCGTACTCGCTGGACCGGAGATCCATCGGTCCGGCGAGTTCCGTTTTCCCGTTCTTTTGGAAGAACGCCATGGAAAGGCTCTCTTTGCCGTTTCCTTTGTTGACCATTTCGAGGGCGGTCCAATCGGTGCGGTCGAGAAGTTGGTCGGCGAGCTTCCCGATTTCGTCTCCGTAATACTGGCCGGCAACGACCACTCCGTTCAGGAACAGCGCCGTGTCGAGTGCGCTGATTTCGCTGTTCGTGGTTCCCTTCGTCGCATCGTAAAAATGGTAAAACAACCCCCGATGATGCGGCAACTTTTCCCAGATGAACGAAAGCGTCTCTTTCGTTTGTTTCTTGGCGGTATCGGCGTCGATCCAGCCGAGCTTCACCGCTCCGGGGAGGGCGCTCAGGTAATACCCGATCGACGCAATGGAGCAGAGGTTCGGTTTCTTTTCAACGCCGCGTTTGTTGGGCCCCCGGTCGAGCACCAACCCGGTCGCCGGACGGTAGGTCGTGAACCAATCGAATGCCCGTTTCGCCATGGCGTCGATCGTCGCCGCGGAATCGTCCGCCGCTTGAATCATCGGGGTCGCCGAGAGTGCCGTCGCGGCGGCCGCCGTCTGCAAAAATTGTCGTCGGTCCATCATAGCTCGTTGTTTGGATTGAGATTTATATCAGCCCCAAGCGTCAAAGTGGGTGATTCCTGACGCAACCATAATACGCCGCCCAAGCAAATTTTGTGAGCTGCCCGTTGAGCCGGAACACCGAAGTCCGTGCTGAGCCAGGGTAAACGACAAGTTTAGCATTGGCGGGTAATAAAGTAATTCTATCAAAACCGATCCCCAAAAAACAGCGGTGGGCCCCTGCCCGTTGTTTCTCGACGAAAATCTGCGATAATTCGGAGGAATTCATTGGCCATTCCGACTCTTTTTCATTTCACACACTACCCATGAAACGAACCGTGCTTTTGTCGTGCGTGTTGACGTTGTTTTGCCTCTCTGTCATCACCTGTGCCCAGGAAAAACCGACGAAGCCCGTCGAGTACACTTCGCAAGCGGACGTCGCCGAAGACGCCGACTTGAAACGGGATTTCGACACGCAAGGGGAATACGTCGGCAAGGTGGGCGATCAGAAACTCGGCATGAACCTGATCGCGGACGGCGGCGGCAAGTTTCGGTTGGTCGTCTTCGTCGGCGGCCTCCCCGGCGACGGTTGGAGTTGGGGGGACACCCGCGTTTTCGGGAAAGCGCAGTACACCGAGGACGGCAAAATCGACGTCACCGTGGAAAAAATCGAAGACGCCGACGGTCGCCGCAACATTACCGAAGCGGACACGGACATGATTCGCTGCACCGGAACATTCGACGGCGACTTGACGTTCAGCGCGAACGGCCAAAAATACGTTTTCACGAAGGTGAACCGCGAAAGCGAGACGCTCGGCAAGAAAGCGCCGGACGGAGCGCTCGTTCTCTTCGCCGACGGCAAGGCGTCCGACATGTTCGACACGGTAAAGGTCAACGAGGTCGCCAAAACCCTTTGGTCCGAGGCGTCGACCAAACCGTTCGAAAAGAAGCCGTACACCTTGCATATTGAATTCATGCTCTCCTACATGCCGGAAGCTCGGGGACAGGCGCGATCGAACAGCGGCGTCTACATCGACGAAGCGTACGAATGCCAAGTCCTCGATTCGTTCGGTCTCGAAGGGGAGAACAACGAATGCGGCGGCTTTTACACGGTCGCCAAGCCGATCGTCAACATGTGTTTCCCGCCGCTCCGTTGGCAGACCTACGACATTGATTTCGTCCCTGCGAAGTTCGCCGCCGACGGCACGAAAACCGACAAGGCGATTATTTCCGTCAAGCACAACGGTGTGCTGATCCAAAACGAAATCCGTCCGGAAAAGGAGACGCCCGGACGCAAGCAAGAAACACCCGAACCCCGCGGACTCTACCTTCAGGGACACGGCAACAAGGTCCAATACAACAACATCTGGCTCAAATACGCCGAATAATCGTGTGAATGAATAAGGTCGGTCGTCTGCCTTAACGGAGCCTACAGTCTCGAATGAATCGTAAAAACTCTCCAGCCTCCAGCCTCCAGCCTCCAGCCTGGCGATCGCTTTATCCGTTCGAGTCGCGGTATTTCGACTTGGACGGCTTGCGGTATCATTACGTCGACGAACAGAAACCGAAGAACGCCAAGGACCGCGAGACGCTGCTCATGGTCCACGGCAATCCGACTTGGTCGTTCTATTGGCGCAATCTGATCACGGCGTTTCGGGACCGATATCGGGTGATTGCGGTCGACCACATCGGCTGCGGGCTCTCCGACAAACCGTCGGAAGCGGAGTATCCGTTTACGTTGGAGCGCCGGATCGACGATCTTTGCCGTTTGGTGGAAGGGCTCGATTTGAAGCATGTGACGTTGCTTGCCCATGATTGGGGGGGCGCGATCGGCATGGGGGCCGCTTGCCGTTTGCCGGAGCGTTTCGACCGATTCGTGTTGATGAACACGGCGGCGTTTCGGAGTTCGTCGTGTCCGTTTCGAATTCGACTTTGCCGAATTCCGATCTTCGGACGCTTGGCGATTCAGGGGGTGAATCTCTTTTCGCTGGCCGCGATGTGGACCGCGATTTCGAACCGCAAGAATCTCCCGAAGGACGTCCGTGCCGGTCTGCTTGCTCCTTACGACACTTGGGCGAACCGTGTCGCCGTTTATCGGTTCGTGCAAGATATTCCGCTCTCGATGAAGCACCCGAGTTACCGAACACTCCTCGACATCGAGGAAAAGCTGCCGACCTTCGCCTCGAAACCGGTCTGTCTGATCTGGGGGATGCTCGACTGGTGTTTCTCGCCGGAATTCCTGAAGCGATTTCTCCAATTCTTCCCCGACGCCGACGTTCACCGTTTGGAGCGAGCCCATCATTTCGTCGTCGAGGACGCCCCCAACGAAGTGATCGACGCCGTTGACGCTTTCCTCAAACGCTCCTGACATTTTGCCGGTACTCCGCGTCCCCACGAGCCGGGAGCGACGCTCCCGACTTACTTCCCCCATTTCGCTCAACTTTTTTCGTCCATGTGTCGATAATTCCGAACGATGAAGTCTCATCATTGGCTCGAATTACCGTTCACACGGCAAGGAAGTTGTCCCATGTCCCGTAAACTGATTTATCCGATTTTTTTCGCGGCGGCGTTCTCTTGTGTCGTTGCCGTGTCCGTTCAACCGCTTCGGGCCGAAACTCTTCGAGAGATCATTCCGACGGCCAACAGCGTTGCCACGCTGGCCGTCCAACAAGGAATCGTGAAGATGGGGGACCTGACGTTCGACCGGCTACGGTTCATGAACGACATGGCTCCGCACCAATACGAGCGGCTGATCAAGGTTTCGGGCGATGAATCCTTGATGCGCGGCCAGCGAACCCATCGAGGCGATTGCATCGGCGCGAATCCGACGCTTTGGTTCCAGCAGATCGGCGTCACCATGGACTTGGACGACAGCGACGACGAAAAAGGGTACGGATCGAACGCTTACGGTTTCATGATCGGCGCCGACAAACGCCTTCATCCCCATTGGATCATCGGCGGCGGAATCGGCGGAACCTTTGCGACGGTCGACTCCGGTTGGACGCAACAGGCGACGGCGAACTCGCTCCTTTTGGACGCTTACGGAGCTTACACTTACGACGATTGGACGCTTGGCGCCCTGATCGGATACGCCCGAACCGAATCCGACGTCAAGCACGGCCGGAGCGATGCATGGTTCAGCGGCGAGTTTACCGGCGATTCGTTTTGGGCGGGGGTCGATCTTTCGAAGAAATTCCGATTCCGATATTGCGACTTGTCGCCGTATTACTCGTTGCAATTCGTGACGTTGAACACCGGCGGATTTTACGAATCGTCGGACAAAACCAACGCCGTTTGGGTGGACGGTCAATCCCCCAATTCGCTTCTTCAGAATCTCGGCTTGCGATTCTCCCGAACGGTCCGTGCGCCGCGTGGCGCGATTTGGAATCCGTCGTTCTCGTTCGGTTGGATTCACGATTACGGCAGCGGCGAGCTTCGAAGCGATTTAATGTACGGCGACACGACATATGTTTCGCCGATCGGAACCGTTCGCCGTTGCGACCGGGGAACGATCGGTCTCGGTCTCAATGTTGCGATTCGTCGAATGATGTTCTTCGGCGGATACGACGCCGAGTTCGCCGAACGATACTACGCCGGAACGACCAACTTCGGCTTCAACTTCATGTTCTAACCGTCGAGCCAACGAGCCGGGACCTACGGTCCCGACTTCCTCCGAACGCCGAACCTACAGCTTCCCCCAAAAACCAACGCAATCCCGCAGCAGCTTGTCGAAGTCGCCGCCGAAGCACGCTTCGAAGTCGCGGAGGCGGATTTCCGGCGAATCGTCGCTCAGCATGGTTTTCGCGCTGGTTTTCTTCAGATACTCGGCGAACTCTTTCGGACGTTTTTGGACGAGATAATACGTCAGTCCCCAAGCCAAGGCGTAATGGTCGAGTACGCTGTCGACGGTCCCTTCTTTGAGCGGTTCATCGGCGGAGATCAATTGTTGGATCGGATCGACCGGCTGCTGTTGAAAATATTGTTTAAGCCGAGCGAGTCGGCTGACGTTGACTTTCGGTTGAATATCCCAACCGCCCCGTTTGTTGGGGTCGGCGACTTCGTGAATAAGCGCAAGACCTTCGCAGACCCAGAGCGGACACGGAGAGTACCGTTGGTGCATTCCGCGATTGAACCCGACTTGGTGCGTCGTTTCGTGAACCACGGCGGAAATGACCCGATCCGCGTCGGGACGCTGGAGAAACTCTTTGATCGTGCGGCTCGTCGCCCTGCCCGACTGTCCGCGTCGCATCGCTTCGATCCCGGAGATGTCGTACATCACCATCCGGTTGGTCGCGAGACTGTAATACGCTTTGAAATCGTCGTTGATCGTAACTCCTTCCAAAGCAGCGTATTTCGCGAAGTCGGGGCGGTCCGCGAGAACAACGGCGACCAGCGGATAATCGTGTTGTTCAAGGGGAATCCCTTTTTTCTTCCAAAACGCGGTGTATTCGGAATCGACCCGTTCGAAAAGCTTGCCGAACCATTGGGCGAATTCCTGGGACGTGTTGTACACGACCAGAAAATGGGCCGTTTCCTCGATCCGAAAGCCGCTGGACTCGGGATATTCTTCTTTGAGCTGCGTTTTGACATCTTTTTTCGAAAGCGGCTCGAACGGCACGCCGTCCGACTTTCGTTCGCCGAGATCCTTGCGGTCGATTTTGTAGATCCGACCGTCGCGCCCTTCGAAAACGACGGCTTCATCCGCTTCGAGAATCGTCCGCCCCTCTATTTTACGCTGTTTGCCCGCATGAGTGAAAACAGCGTATTCCAACCCAAAAAGTTCGCCGGAAACGAGAAGTATCGCCCCGAAAATACAAATTCGCGAAAAACTCATCTTGGCTCCTTGCCCGAAAATCGTTATGGTTCGCCGTATTTTCCTCCAATGAGCCGTGATCTGTGAGCACGACTTACGCTCAATATACACCATCGACCGTAAAAATGAATCACACCGTAAAATACTTTTTGACCGTCGTTTTCGGATTAAGTCTTTGTGGGTTCAGCGGTTGCGCAACGGACAACGAGTTCCTGGCGAAGATGCCGTTGTTTGAGGCGAACAGCGACAGGATTCCCGGTCTGACACCGCCCCGCGAGCGGAAAAAGCAAATCGAGCTCAAGGGCCAAAAGGGCGCGACCGCTCCCGACGCCGAAAAGGAGATTCTCGTCGCCCAGTTGATGGTCGAGTACCGAACCTCGAAGGACCCGAACATGCGACGGGCGGCGGTCGACGCGATGTCGAAGATCCCCCATGCGAAACGCGACTTGTACATGAAGGAAGTGCTCAAGGACCCCGATCCGTTCGTGCGGATTTCGGCGCTCGACGCGATCGGCAAGTCGTTCAAAGTCCCGGAGGAACAGGTCGGAATTTTGATCGAGAGCATGAAATCCGACTCCGACAAGGATGTTCGTCTCCGTGCCGCCGACCATGTGGGAATACTGGGAGCCGCCTACGCCGGCCGTGAAAAGAAAGTTCTTCCGATCACGATTGCGACCAACGGCGAACAGGCGAAGCGGATTGAGTCCGCCCTCAGCGAAATGCTGCTCGACAAGGTCCCGGCGATGCGGGAACAGGCGATGGTTTCGCTCCACAAAGTGACCGGCAAGGACTACGGAATGAACATCAACCGTTGGCTGGAGTACACACAGTACACCCGGGGAGAACGCTCCGAAGCGCCGAAGGAGCGAAGTTTCGCCGAAAAAATCCCCAAACCCCAACTCTCGATGTTCAAATAAATCGCCCCGAGTACCGTTGGCGATTTAGCCGGTACTCCGCGTCCCCCCTCTATATTCCCCCTCTCACATACGGTACAATTCGTTCATCGTACCATGGCGAAATAGAAACTCAGCCCCGATTTACCGAGATATGAGCCGATTCAGTGAGTGGATGAGCGGTCGCGTTTTCCGAATCGTGCACGGAAACAATCTGGTGTACAACACTTGCTGGGAGGATCCCCGGCTCGACAAAACCGCGTTGGAGCTGACCCCCAACGACAACCTGTTGGTGATCACCTCGGCGGGCTGTAATGCTTTGTCATATGCGTTGACCGGCTTGAATCACGTTTACGCCGTTGACATGAACCCACGCCAAAACGCGCTGCTCGAACTGAAGATCGCCGGAATTCGTAACTTGGATTACGAAACCTTCTTCCAAATGTTCGGCAACGGCAGGCTCGTCGGCGTCAAGGGAATCTACGAATCGAAGCTCCGCAACGATTTGTCCGACTGGTCGAAAAAATATTGGGACCAGCGCATCAGGAAATTCTTCGACAGCAAGCGAAAGAGCTTCTATTTTTGTGGCACCTCCGGCGCGTTTGCACGCTTCATCAACAGTTACATCGACCGCACCAAAGACTTCCGGGGATACATTTACGATATTCTCTCGGCGAAAACACTGGAAGAGCAGCACGATATTTGGTACAATAAAATCCGGGCGAAACTCTGGACGAAATTGATCCGTTTCGTGATGAACCGCGACACCACCTTGTCGCTCCTCGGCGTGCCGCGAGCCCAGCGGATGCAGATCGAAACGCAGTACCAGGGAGGCGTCGTCAAGTTCGTCGAGGACTGCCTCGACGCCGTCTTCGGAACCTTGCCGATCCAGGACAATTATTTCTGGCGCGTTTATTCGACCGGAAGTTACACGCGAACCTGTTGCCCGGAATACCTCGAAGAGAAAAACTTCGAAGCGCTCAAAGGAGGTTTGGTCGACAAGGTCACCGCCCACACCGACACCGTCGAAGGATTCCTCCGCAAGAACGACGTTAAAATTTCCCGTTTCGTATTGCTCGACCACATGGATTGGTTGTCGTATCACCTTTACGACGCTTTGGTGTCGGAATGGGACGCGATCCTGAAGCGGGCCGACGACAAAACGCGTATCCTTTGGCGCAGCGGCGGTTTGCGGACGGAATATATCGAATCGGTCCCCGTAGAATTCGAGGGAAAGAAGCAGAAGCTCGGCGACATTTTGTCGCTCAACACCCAATTGGCCGCCGAACTCCACCAAAAGGACCGCGTCCACACTTACGGCAGCTTCTACATCGCCGACCTGTTAACCGCGTCGGCCCACGACGCGCTTCCCCGTTAGCCGCGTCGGCCCCCGACGCGCTTCCCCCTTCACCGACATCGCCCCATGAACCGCTTCCTCGTCATCGCCGCTCTGCTCTTCTGTTGCACCGCCCCGCTATTCGCGCAACCGGAACACGACATCCTCGCGACCGGTTCCGGACGTGTCGTGATTTTCAAGCCGGACTTCTCCGTTCGTTGGGAGCATCCGGCGGGCAACATTCACGAAGCGCACCGTCTTCCCAACGGCAACATTTTGTTCGCCGACAGTCGGGTCGTCGAAGTCACGCCGGACAAGAAAGTCGTTTGGGAATATAAGCCGGAAAAAGGGGAAGGTTCGTACACATGCAGTCGCCTTCCAAACGGCAACACGTTGATCGGCGAGAACGCGACCGGCAAGGTGAAGGAGATCGCCCCGGACGGATCCGTCCCCTTCGAGCTGCAAACCGAGTCCGCCGCGAAAAATCCGCATCATTGGATGCGATATGTACGAAAACTCGACAACGGCAACTATCTCGTTTGCCATTCCGGCGATCATTTGGTCCGCGAGTACACGCCGAAGGGTGAAATCGTCTGGGAAAAAAAGGTCCCGAACATCGCGTTCTGTCCGTTGCGATTGAAGAACGGCAACACATTGATTTCGTCGTTGGATCAAATCACGGAATTCGACAAGGACGGCAAGACGGTTTGGGAGTTCAAGAAATCGGACCTCCCGGAACTGAATATTCGTAACATGACCGGCTTCCACCGCCGCGCCAACGGCAACCTCGTGATCGGTTGTTATTCGGCGTACGATAAAGAAGGCAAGGGGGTCGGGATGTTCGAAATCACACCGGAAAAAAAACTCGTTTGGGCCTATAAAAAGCCGACCGACGGTCGCAAAGTCGACAACAGCATGATGGGCGTCGAAATGCTCGAAAAATAGTATCCCCCATCCCCCGTTAGCCGCGTCGGCTCCCGACGCGCTTCCCCGTTCCCCACGAGCCGGGAGCTACGCTCCCGACTGAATATTGTCACAACCGTGCCTTCCAGATCAAAAAAGCCGCAGCGTCTCCTCGTCAACCGCGAACTGAGTTGGCTCACGTTCAACGAGCGGGTTCTTTACGAGGCGGACGACCCGAACGTTCCGCTGTTGGAGCGGCTCGTCTTCCTCGGGATATTCTCGAACAACATGGACGAGTTCTACCGGGTGCGGGTTGCGATGCACAAACGCCTCATCAACATGCGGGAGGACGTTGAGGACGTCGATCTCGACTTCGATCCGGAGAAAGTCCTGCAGGCGATCCATAAGCGGGTCGCCTCCGATCGGAAGAAGTTTGACGACATCTACGACAAGATCAAGACCGGCTTGGAGAAGGAAAACATCTTTTTCGTCGACGAAACCCGGTTGACGCCGGAACAGGGAGCATTTGTGCAACATTATTTCCGGAACACGGTCCGGCAATACTTGTTCCCGATCATGCTCGATCGCTTCAAGAACTTTTCGAATTTGCACGACAATGCGATTTATTTCCTGATCGACTTGACGCACAGGGACAACCCGACGGCGGAAAACTTTGCGCTCATCGAGATCCCGACGCGATCCCTCTCCCGGTTTTTGGTCCTGCCGCCGGACGAAAACAAACGGCATTATGTGATCTTCCTCGACGACGTGATCCGGTATTGCCTTTCAGAAATTTTTTCCGTCTTCGGCTTCGTCGATTACAAGGCGTACACCGTCAAATTCACCCGCGACGCCGAACTTGACATTGACAACGACGTTTCGAAGAGCTTCCTCGAAACGATCAGCGAAAGTATCAAGTTGCGCAAATACGGCGAGACGGTCCGCTTCGTTTACGACGAAGAGATTCCACGCAAAATCCTGACGAGCATCTTGAAAAAATTCGGCGTCAAAAAGCGGGACTCCCTTGAAAAGGGAGGCCGTTACCATAATTCGAAGGACTTCATTTTCTTCCCCCGCAACATCGGCTCGAAGAAACTGGTCTACCACCCCTTGCCGCCTCACGACGTCCCCGATTTCACGCAGGGAACGGCGATGCTCGACGTGATTCGGAACAAGGACGTCATGCTCCACTATCCGTACCAACCGTTCCAGTACATCATCGATCTTCTGCGAGAGGCGTCGATCGACCCCGCCGTTCGCGCGATCAAGATGACGATTTATCGTGCGGCAAAGCATTCCAACGTGATCAACGCGCTCATCAACGCCGCGCGCAACGGAAAAGAGGTGATCGTTTTCGTCGAATTCCAGGCCCGCTTCGACGAGGAGGCGAACATCGTTTGGGCCGCCCGCATGCAGGATGAAGGAATCAAGGTGATCCCGAACATCCCCGGAATGAAAGTCCACGCCAAGCTGATTTTGATTCGCCGCAAGGAACACAACGAAAACATCTACTACGCCGCGATCGGGACCGGAAATCCCAACGAAAACACCACGAGAATCTACGCCGACGAACACCTCCTGACCGCCGACAAGGCGATCACTTCGGACATCAATAAAGTTTTCCACCTGCTCGACGACCGCAAGTATCACCTTCCGGAATTTCGTAACATCGTCGTTTCCCCTTTCAACACGCGCAACTATTTTCTGAAACGGATCGAACGGGAGATCAGGAACGCGAAAAAGGGAAAACCGGCGTGGATGATCCTCAAAATGAACAACCTCGTCGATAAACGGATCGTCAACAAACTGTACGAAGCGAGCCAGGCCGGCGTCCGCGTCGACTTGATCGTCCGGGGAATCTGTACGCTTATACCCGAGTTGCAGGGAATCAGCGAGAACATCCACGCGATACGGATCGTCGACCGGTTTTTGGAGCACTCGCGGATTTTCGTTTTCTGCAACGACGACAAACCGGAGTATTACATCGGTTCCGCGGACTGGATGGAACGAAACCTCGATCACCGAATCGAAGTCATCGTCCCGATCAAGTCGCCGCCGTTACAAAAACAGCTTTGGGACGTCTTGCAAATCCAGCTTGCCGACAACGTCAAAGCGAGAAAGATCAGTTTCGACGCCCCCAACGCCCTCCGTGAATGCGCCAAAGGGGAAAAGAAGCATAATTCCCAACTCGAAATCTACGAATACTTTCGACCCGTTAACGAGCCCGCCAAAGAGCCCCCCAACGAGCCGGGACCTGCGGTTCCGACTCCGGCCAAATCGAATTGATCCCCACATCGAACCGCGAACGGAGCATTCTCGCTCCCTATGCTTTTCACAGCGATAACACGGCGGGACGCCGCTATCCCGAGCCGACCCATCCGTACCGGGGACCGTTCCAGCGGGACCGCGATCGGATCATCCACTGTGCCGCCTTCCGACGCTTGAGCGAAAAGATGCAAGTCTTTACCGCCGACTTCGGATCGAACCATCGGACCCGATTGACGCACACCTTGGAAGTCGTTTCGATCGCAAGAACATTGGGCCGCGGACTCGACCTCAACGAGGACCTGATCGAATCGCTCGGATTATTGCACGATATCGGACATCCGCCGTTCGGGCACACCGGCGAGGCGGTTCTCGACGCCTTGTTGTTGAACGACGGGGGCTTCGATCACAACGGCCAGGCGCTGCGGATCGTGGAGAAACTGGAACATCGTTACCCCGATTTTCCCGGGTTGAATCTGTCGCGTGAACTGCTCGACGGCCAGGGATATAAATGCACGAAAAAAACGACGCCGCTCCTGGAAGTCCAGGTCGTCGACGTCGCCGACAGCATCGCTTACGACACCGCCGACGCCGACGACGCCCTGGAACTCGGCCTGCTCACCACGGAAGGACTTCTCGGAACCCCCCTTTGGAAGCGTTCCGTCGAACGGGTTCGAACCCGCTGGACCGCCTTGGACGGCGGCGAATTTCGCTGCGCCGTGATCCACGACCTGGTCGATACCCAAGTGAGCGACGTCATGGAAGCAACGTGCCGACGACTGGGAGAACGTGATCCGGCGAATATCGCTGAAGTCCTCCTGTTGCCGGTCTTGGTCGCCCCTTCCCGTGAAATCGCGGAACAAAAAGTCGAGATGGAGGAATTTTTGCTCGAAAACGTCTATCGGCACCCGAAAGTGATGTTTCACCGAAACCGGGTCCGCGACTGGTTCGAATCGTTGTTCGAATATTTTTTGAAACACATGAAATCGCTCCCGGAGCGGTACGATTCCGTGCGAAAAACAGAAGGAGACCGCCGCGCCGTTGCCGACTGTCTCGCCGACATGACCGACCGTTCCGCGAGGATGGAGCACCGCCGCCTGATTCCCCAAAAATCCCCCATGGATCGCCCCCCCGTTTAGCCGGTACTCCGCATCCTCGTTGAGCCCGCGAACCGAAGGTTACGGCGTTTCCATTCAATGTTCCTCATCCCCCTCGTCCTCCGGCAGCGAATCGTCCCATTCGTCGCAATACTCGAGTTCGGGTACGGTAATGCCGACCGCCGCGAGATACTCTTTCTCCTTGGCCCGCATGAGGATGCGATCTTCGGGAGTGACGTCGTCGAAGCCGACGAGGTGCAGTGTGCCGTGAGCGACATAGAGGAGAAGTTCTTCTCGCGGCGTCCAGCAAAACTCTCCGGCTCGATCCTTGGCGATTTGCGTACAGGCGAGAATTTCCGCTTCGAGATGTCCCGGACGTTCTTCGATCGGGAAACTGATCGAGTCCGTCGGATAATCGTGTTTCAAAAAGTCCTTGTTGAACTGTTGGATCGTGTCGCTGTCGACGAGGACGACGCCGACTCGACCGGATTCGATTCCCGCGCCGTCGAGTATTTTTTCGCAGAGGGAGCGAACTTCGGCGAGATCGATTTGCAGGATTTCCTGTTCGTCGAGAATCTCCAGCAAAAACGGTTCCTTTTTACGTCGCGGCATAAAATTTCCTTCCCCATTGAGCCGGCACTCCGCGTTACTCGCCGACATTCTGGTTGATCTTGCATCCCGGCAACGCCGCTTGCAGTTTCCCGACCCCGTCGTTCGTGATCTTGGTATTTGTGACAGAAACCTCTTTGAGCGTCTGGAGCTTGCCGAGTTCGTCGAGCCCCGCGTCGGTCAATGCGGTCCGTCCGAGGTGCAACCATTCAAGGGCGGTAAGCGGTGCAAGTTTGGCGATCGCGGCATCAGAGAGAGGGCACTTGTCGATATTGAACCAAACGAGCGTCTTTGCCGACGCGAAGTCCTTGAGTGCATCAAGTCCGGTGTCGTTGATTTTCGTCGTATAAAAATTGAGCCGTTTCAGGTGCGGCAGCGACTTCAGCGCGGCGAGTCCGGCGTTCCCCACATCGGTTTGACTCACGTCGATATCTTCGAGCGACGGGATTTTCGCAAGAGAGTCAAGGGCCGCGTCGGTGATCGCGGTCTTGCTCAGTCGGATTTTTTTGAGCTTCGGGAGCTCGACGATTTGCGCGACACCGGCATCGGTGATTTTCGTGCCGGTGAGTGTCAGTTCGACGAGTTCGACGTTCGACTTGATGTCGGCGAGTTTGGCGTCGTCTGTATCGGTGTTGTCGAGCTTCAACGACTTGACGACGGCTGCCGGGTGGGGGCTCGGTCCCGAATCCCTGAACGCCGGATGGGATTCCTGGCGACCGCAGCCGACGATCAAAAGAGCCGCCCAAACGAAAATATTGAGTCGCAACATGGGAAAAACGCGGAACGATGTGGGTTAAATTAGTCCGTCCATTGATTTTATCGCTTCCAACCGATAAAATCAATCCCTTCCCCCATTGAACCGGTACTCCGCGTTACGAGCCGGGATCTTTGGCCCCGACTTCACCAATCCATGGAACACGCTTTTATTTCATTTCTCCGCAATCGAGCCCCCTCGAACGGTTTGATCCTTGGAATCGGCGACGACGCCGCCGTGTTGCCCCCCGGGGACGTTCCGTGGCTCTGGACCACGGACATGCTGACCGAAGGGGTCGACTTCCTCTTGAGTGAAACGGACCCCCGTCGGATCGGCCGCAAGGCATTGGCGGTGAACTTGAGCGACATTGCCGCGATGGGCGGCATTCCCGTCGCCTGTCTCGTCTCCGTCGCCTTGCCTCGAATCCTCCCCGACGAGCCGGGACCTACGGTTCCGACGCTTCCCCGCAGTACTCTCGAACTCGCCGAACTTCTCTACGAAGGAATCTCTCCGCTCGCCGAAAAATACGGTGTTGCGTTGGCTGGAGGCGACACGAACACATGGAACGGCGGCCTCGTGATATCCGTAACCGTATTGGGAAGAGCGGCGCCGCGGAAAATTCTCAAACGGGGCGGCGGTAAACCGGGGGACGTTGTTTTTGTGACAGGAAAGCTCGGTGGAAGTATTTTGAAACACCAATTCGACTTCGAGCCGCGAATCCGGGAGGCGTTGTTCCTGAACGAGCGTTTCGACATCGACGCCGCAATGGATATCAGCGACGGCCTCTCGCTCGATCTGCACCGGATGTGCACGGAAAGCGGCGTCGGCGCAACATTGTACGAAAATAAAATTCCGATCGCGGACGATGCCGTGACATTGTCGAAGCGTTCCGGAAAGACGCCGCTGGAACACGCCCTTTCCGACGGCGAGGATTTCGAGCTCCTCGTCGCCGTCCCACCGGACGAAGCCGAAAAACTCCGCTCCTGCGTGCCGGGACATCCGGTCCCGACCCTCCGTTTGTACGAAATCGGCGAACTGACCGCCGACCCGGGACTCCGAATTCGAAACGAAAAAGGAACTCATCCGCTCACGCCGTGCGGATTCGAACACTGACACTCCCTTTTTTTGGAAAAGCGATCATGAAAACGATTTTAGCAATCGTCCGCCCGCATATCCTGGACCGCCTCCTGAAAAAAATAACCGAAACGAAAATGGTCGAGTCCGGCGGCGTCCACGCCGTCAAAGGATATGGACGCCAGAAGAATTACCTGAACGAATATCAGGGAAGCGAGTATTCGATGGCGTATCTCCCCAAAGCGATGATTCGCCTGGAAATCGCCGACGAGAATGTCGACGCCGTTGTTGCAACGATTATCGATGTTGCGAGAACGGGAAGAATGGGTGACGGAAAAATTTTCATCGTGTAATCCGAATGTCCGCAACGATGATTCCCGCTCGGAGTCGACGACGAACAGCCGTTTCAGAAAACGGCAGGTGGCTCTTTTACCTCTTGAATCCTCCCGGATTTCCGGTATCTTGTTCCGCGTCGTAAGCAACTGAAGCAAACGACGTCTCCGTTGGACCGGTGCCCCGATTAGCCGGTACTTCACGTCACTCCAAAACTCGATCAACTGCGATAAAGGTGCGCTCATGCTCCCCCAAGAGAAAATCGACGAAGTCGTACGTTTGCTCAACGAGAAGAAGTTGAGTCAACGAATGATTTCGAAAATGACCGGAGTGAGCCGTATCGTGATCCACCGGATCGAGACCGGAAAACGAAAAATACGGCTCCCCGTCAAACCCCCCGAATGGGACGCCGACCGCTATAAACGTCCATTTGAACGATGTCCCGTTTGCGGCGGAAAAGTTCAACTCCCCTGCATCGGATGTGTCGTTCGATCGCTTCGAAAAGACGGGGAATATCAGCACGACAATGAATCGACGTTGCGGCTCGAATTGGAAGATGAACACCGCAAGCGATACTTGAAAATCAAACAATGGCGCGAACGCCAGAAAAACCCCGATTTCACGGAACTTCCCGAAGACTGGCCTTTTGCGAAACGAAAAACATCTCCTTGACGATGGATCCGAAACGGTGTTCCCGAACAGGTAAGCCATGAAAATTGATCAAACGATGAAACGGATGAAGTATGATGACGTCAGGCATGAAATTTGGAATGCAGACTTGTTGTTGTTCCGAAAAAGAAGGATCGGACTCCTCGATGGAGTGATCGCCGTCGCCGGACGCGGCATCCATTCTCATGCGGCGAAAGCGGCGTGGTGGAAAAACGACCTCTTCTGCCTCGAAGTCCGTGAGTTCCATGGCGGTCGTGCGGTCAGCTTGTCGACGCAAGTGAAGAAATACCCGGGCAGGATCGACGTTTACCGCCCGAACGCCGACAACCGCTGGCCGCAGTACGACACGGACAAAGTCTTGGAAATCATGAGAAAAATGGCCGGTTGTGATTACGGTTACTGGAATGTCTGCGTGACGGCGTTGACGCACCTGCCGTTGTTCCGTATTTTCGTACGACCGGACAGGAACGACGACTCGGAACTCGATTTGCATTACCCGCCGTTTTGCAGTCAGGCGGTAGCGACGGCGGATCGGATCGGTGGCGTCGATCCGGTTCCTCAGCTCGCCGATCGCTTTACGGAACCCGCCGACCTTGCACGAAGTCCGTTCTACAAATACTTGTTTACGCTCGAATAATGAATACCCCATTGAGTCGGTACTCCGGGTCGCTTCGATACGCTGTTGCAATATTTTCGTTCGTAATAGTCGCTTTCACCGTCGCCGACGACTTCATGGAACAAACGAAAGCCCAATGCACGGTGGATGGAACATGTTTCATGAAACGGGGAAGAACGGCAAACCCGCCGCCCGCCTTGGTCCGAGTCGTGAACCGAATAGCGAAAGGCGAAACCGCTCAACTGGACAAGGGGAGCGGTTCACTGGTCGGGGAAAATGATGAACAGTGGATTGTAACGGCGGCCCATATTTTTCGTGAGGGAATCGGCGACGTTTCCGTAACGACGCAGGCAGGCGTGACGTTGCAGGCGAAAGTCGCCCTTCGAAACCCGGAGTTCGATGTCGTGCTTTTGAAAGTCCAAGGAAATATCGACGTCCTCCCGACCACGATTGCCAAGGAACCGCCCAAACAGGGAGAACGGACGATTGGATGGGGGTTCGGACCGAACGGCAAGCTGCTCGGACAAGAGGGTGAGGTCGTCGGATATGTCATGACGAATAAATCACAAACGTATGAAACGCTGAAAACGACGGGACGGGCAAGAGAAGGCGACTCCGGCGGTGCGATTGTGAACGAAAACGGAGAGTTGATCGGATTGCTTTGGGGAACCGACGGTCGTTTTACCTATTCGACCTACGCGGGAAGGTTACGAAAAATCGTCGCTGAATTGCAACCGTCCCGTGACCCTCCGCGAAAACCGGAGCCTCGCCGCAACGAATCGCCTCAAACGCCCTTGATATCGCGACCTCGACATCCTGTTGCGCAAACTTCGCTTGTCGAACAAGGAGTCTTTGCTTTGGGACTTGGTACGCCGCCGTCGGTGTTGATGTACTACTTGTTGCGTCGGCTTGTTTTCAGGACGGTGAAAAAACGGGCTGCTTCCACGAAGCGAAAACGGGCCGAATTGAACGACGATTACGCGATCCAGTTGAACGACTTGTACGAATTATCGGGACGAAGCACGGCGGCGGATGCGACATTGGGACGCTTGTACGACCGTAAATTATGCGACGCCGAACAATCGAGCAGCGGCGATTTGGCGAACTACGCGAAAATGTTACGAAAAACAGTCGCCGATCAGTTCGTGCGAATACATTCCAACAATCCGAACCCGACCGAATAAACGACGAAAGAATCCTCGAACGCTTGCGTTTTCTCCGTGAAGCGCGTCGATCACCTCAACCAACATGCAACCATGCAACTCGGCAAAGATACTTTTGAAGATGCGATCACGAGATTCCGAAATCGTTCGATCCACACCTATGTGGGGCATTGTTTGTTGTTTCGGGGACAAATTTTGCAGGACGGAGAGTTCGGTGTCCAGTCCGGTTGGGACACGGCGACGAACGAATTCATCATCGAGCATTTGTTGCGTCTTGATTTATTGCGACGTAAAATCACGCACAATCCGAGTTCCGTCGACATCAAGACGTTGGAGGAGCGGGCAAGGAGTTTAAGCGTCAAGTTGACGGATGAACAGGACAACCTGGCCCCCCTCGGTGAAGAAATCGCCCGACCCGCCGGGCGTGAATTCGATTTACCGTACAAATTGGACGGTTCGGATCCGAACATTCCGCTGCTGACGGCCGTGAATTTACGTAACGTCGACGCTCGGATGTTCCTGACGGCCCTTGATCAACACATCGTCGAAGCGACACGACTCGACAGTCGTTTCGCGACGTACAGAATTACGCCGAGAGAATCGTTGATGATGTACTCGTCGCTTTGCGAACTGTTCGACGTCGCGGTCTCCTTCGGCGGTGACGAAAACCGATTGGCGATTCCGCATGGAGTCCGTCCCAGCGAGGAACCCCGAGGTGCCTCGGCCAGTCCTAATCGTGAAACCACTGCATAATCCGGTGGCAATAAAAATGAACGGAATCGTTTTGTACGAAAGATAACGAACTTCAAAACTCGACTGGGCGTACACGGTAGTCAGTCAAAAAACGGATCATTTTTTCACCCGCATGATAACCTTGCTGAAACCATGAAAATACGTGACCGTATCAAGGAACTTCGCCGCGTTCCGGCGAAGACGTTGATCCCGAACCCGAAAAACTGGCGAACTCACCCCGAGCATCAGAAAGACGTCTTGAAAGGCGTCTTGGCGGAAGTCGGTTACGCCGACGCCCTCCTTGTCCGGGAATTGCCGGATGGATCGCTGATGCTTGTCGATGGACATTTACGTGCGGAAACGACGCCTGAGCAAAGTGTACCGGTACTGGTTCTCGACATCGACGAATCGGAAGCCGACAAGCTGTTGGCCTTGTTCGATCCATTGGCCGGTCTCGCCGAAACGAATGAGGATCTTCTCGCCGAGTTGATGAGAAATATCGAAACGGATAACATTGCCGTCCGTCAAATGTTGGATGAAATGTTGGCGAAAACGCCGGAATTGCCGAACCCTGACGACCTGAAGGACCTCCCGATACCGAACCTGTTTCAAATATTGATCGAATGCGAGTCCGAGGAGGAACAGCGGGAGCTTTTCGACCGTTTCAACGTCGAAGGGTTGAAATGCAAAATCCTCAACATTTAGACGATGTTTCGCGTTTCTCATCTGGAGCACGACCATGCAATTCTCAGTAAACTGCCGCATTAACCGTTCGTTTCGCGTCGCGCAAATCGCCGGAATGTTCGACGTCCCTATTGAAACAAGGGCGACACAGACATTCCACATCGAAGACCCGCCGCTCGAGGAACCTTGGAAGATCGGCATGATCGTCGGTCCGTCCGGGAGCGGGAAGAGCACGGCCGCCCGACATATTTTCGGTAACGATTTGTATGCCGAAGGAAATTGGCCTGCGGATAAGGCGGTTGTCGACGGCTTCGACGGGATGCCGGTCAAGGAAATCACGAAACTGCTCACGGCTGTCGGTTTCAGTTCGCCGCCGAGTTGGATCAAGCCGTATCAGGTCTTGAGCAACGGCGAAAAGTTTCGGTGCGATTTGGCGAAAGCATTGAGCGGCGGAATCAACGCTGCGAAAACCGTCGTCTTTGATGAATTTACCAGCGTCGTTGACCGCAATGTTGCAAAAATCGGGTCCGCGGCAATAGCTAAAGGAATCAAATCGGATCGCATGCTGTGTAAATTCGTTGCGATAACATGTCATTATGACGTAATGGAATGGCTGGAACCCGATTGGGTTCTCGACATGGCGACCGGGACCGTGTCAAGGAGGTTGCTTCGGCGACCGGAAATCCGTCTCGAAATCGTTCGTTGCGAACGTCACGCGTGGAGACTCTTTGCGAGACATCATTATCTGAGCGGAAGTCTGGCGAATGCTTGCCGATGCTATCTTGCTCTTTGGAATGGTGAACCGGTCGCATTCTGCGCCATGATCGGAATGCTGGGATTCAAGGGACGCTGGCGGGTCAGCCGGATCGTGACATTGCCGGATTACCAGGGAATCGGCATCGGGAGTGTGTTCCTGGAAATGATGGGCGATATATATCGTGCCAATAAAGAGCGATTTAGTATCACGGCATCGCATCCGTCCATCCTGGCTCATTGCGGTCGCTCGCCGAAGTGGAAGACGACCAATGTGATGAAGACCGGTTCGAAGGGGGGCAAACACCAAGGTTCCGCTGGACGCGCCGTTGTCTCGTTTGAATACGTTGGATGAACTGACTCGTCAACCATGCATTTTCGTGTATTTATGACATATAAACGAATATTGTCCGATATCGAAAAGAAAGGAATCATCGCCGTACTGGCGGCGGGGTGTAGTCGTGAAACGGCTGCGACTTATGCCAAGTGCTCCCGATGGAAACTCCGCCAGGCGATCTCGGAGGACCCGAACTTCGCCGCACAAGTCGCCAAGGCGGAACAGGAGTCCGAAGTATTCTTCGTTAACAAGATCCGCAAGGCCGCCGACAAGGAACAGTATTGGAGAGCCGCCGCTTGGGCATTGGAACGCAGGTGCCCGAACAGATATGCCGCCCGAGGAGCGGGAACATTGTCGGTGGAACAGGTCCGACAAATCGTGGCGAAACTCGCCGACATTGTCGTACAGGAAGTGCCCGGCGGTCCGGAACGACGAAAAATATTGCGAAGAATCCACGACCTCGTCAAGTCCGGTGAATCCGATGTTGACGAAACACCGCACCTTGATGAAATCGAGGAAGAATAGCTTAGCCGTCTCGCTGTCCGAGACGCTCCCCGAATAAGGAAATCCCAATGCAACCCATGGACGACATCCTGCGATATTTTTTCTTCGATCTTGCATCGAAGCACCGCGCCGATCGGCGATTGACGGAAAGTCTCGCGGTCGACGACCTGATTGATTGGTCACGAAAATTCCTGCCGGCCCACTTCAGCGTGGAACCGTCGACGATGCACCGTTGGCTCGGCGAGCAACTCGACAAGGCGAGAACGAATCGTGGTACGAAGTTGAACTTGTTGGCGCCGCGCGGTGCGGCGAAATCGACGGTTGCGACGTTGGCGTTTCCGTTGCGTGAACTGTTGGAAAAACGTGAACCCTATATTTGGATCGTTTCCGATACGATGTCGCAAGCGCACGCACATTTGGAGAACATCAAGTCGGAATTGTTGGAGAACAGGGAGTTGGCGTTGCGATATCCCGACGGGTGCGGCAAAGGACCCGTTTGGCGAAATGGAGCGGTCGTTTTGCGTAACGGTTTGGCGATCGAGGCGTATGGAACAGGACAGCGATTGCGGGGTCGCCGGCGCAAGGAACATCGGCCGACGTTGATTATCTGTGACGATTTACAGAATGATCATCATATCGTCTCGGGTTCGGCAAGAGATCGATCACGTTCATGGTTTCACGGGACGTTGCTCAAAGCGGGAACGGCCAAGACGAACATACTGAACCTGGCAACGGCGCTCCATCGTGAGGCGATCGCCATGGAATTGATCTCGAAACCAGGCTGGATTTCAAAGGTTTTCAAGGCAATCGAACGATGGCCGGACAACATGACGCTCTGGGAGGAATGGGAAGCCGTCTACTCGAACGTCGAAAATTTGCGATGCATGGACGAGGCGGCGATGTTCTACAATAATAACCGTGACGAAATGAATCGCGGGGCCAGGGTTCTTTGGCCCAGCCATGAGCCGCTGTACACGCTCATGAAGATGCGGGCGGAAAGTGGACGAACGGCGTTTGAAAGGGAAAAACAAAATTCGCCGGTCGATCCGGACCATTGTGAGTTTCCCGAATCGTATTTCGACGAAACGATCTGGTTCGAACAATACCCGAACACGATCCGACTGAGCGCATTGTCGCTTGATCCGAGCAAGGGGAGGAATTCGGCGATCGGCGATTTTTCCGCGTTCCTTTTCGTTGCGCTGGATGCAAACGGTTTGTATTATGTCGACGCCGACCTGGCACGTCGTCCCGTACCGGAAATCGTTGCGCAAGGAGTCGAGCTGTTCAAGAAATTCCGTCCGGATATTTTCGGCGTCGAAGTGAACCAATTTCAGGAATTGCTGAAAGACGATTTCGAAACGGCGTTCGCATCGGAAGGGTTCCCGAACATCGCCGTGTGGCCGATCAAAAACCATGTGAATAAAAACGTTCGAATAAGACGACTCGGACCGCTCTTGTCGTCGAAACGCCTGAAATTCAAGGCCGGTTCGCCATCGGTCCGAATTTTACTCGACCAGTTGAGATCGTTTCCCGTCGGCGACCACGACGACGGTCCGGATGCTCTCGAAATGTCGATTCGGATGCTCGACGAGCTGACGAAAGATCAATGGATCGACGGCCGGCCTTCCGAGCGCTTTCCGATTTCAACACGATAATTTCCTTTTACTCGTCGAACGCTGTTCGATGTATCGGAGCGACACAACCATGAAATTCACTCAAGTTCAACAACGCCTCGTCGAGGCGTTCCTCGATTGGGACGACCGCTTCGTCGACCCTCTCGAACCGTTTCATGACGATGGTGAGTACTGGATGACACCGGGAGGTAATATCGGCCTCACGGAAACAGGCTTGAAAACCGTCCGCGAGGAATGCCGTTCGCTTGCTTTGTCGAACGAGTTTGCGATCAATGCTCTGGAAAATCGTATTAATTTCGTGATCGGTCAGGGACATCGTTACCATGTCGTCGCAAAATGGAAAGACGACGCCGACCTTGCCGAACGTGTACAGGATATATTGAACGAATTTATCGATCGTAACGATTGGACCCGCCGCCAACAAGAAATGATGCGCCGCCAGGATCGGGACGGGGAGGTCTTTCTCCGTCTGTTTCCGACTCGTCGGGGGTTGATGCAAATTCGTTTCGTCGAACCCGACCAGGTTTTTTCACCGATACGGCTTGCGGACGATCCGACTTCGACCTTCGGCGTTCAGACCGGCATCGACGATGTCGAGACCGTGTACGGATATTGGATCGACGAACAGTGGGTCGACGCGGAATCGATTCAACACCGCAAGTCGAACGTCGACGGTAATGTCAAACGGGGGGTCCCGTTGTTCTACCCGGTTCGGAAGAATTTGAAACGTGCCGAAAAACTGTTGCGAAATATGAGCGTCGTCGCGGAAATTCAGTCGGCGATCGCTTTGATTCGAAAACATTCCTCGGGAAGCGCGGAATCGATCCGGCGTTTCGTTCAGAATCAGGCAGAGGGTTCCTCGACGATCGGGACGACAGGAAAACAGAAGGCATTTCAGCACTTCTCGCCAGGTACGATTATCGACGCCGGTGGAGGAACGGAATACGAATTTCCCATCGCGGCGATCGACGCAAGCCGATACATCCTTGTTCTTCAAGCCGAACTTCGAGCGATTGCCTCCCGACTCGTGATGCCGGAATTCATGCTTTCCAGCGACGCGTCCAATGCGAATTACGCTTCGACGATGGTCGCCGAGGGACCGGCCGTCCGGATGTTCGAACGAATGCAACATCAGACGATTGCCGACGACTTGAGGCTCTTTCGCAAAGCACTGCAAATCGGAATCGACACGGCCTTGCTTCCGGTGGATACGTTACGAAAAATCTCGATCCATGCGATTCCCCCCATCCTCGCCGTCAGGGATCGTCTCAACGAGGCGAAAGCCGATGAAATCCTTTTCAACCTGGGCGTTCTTTCGAAACAGACCCTGGCAATGCGATACGGACTCGATCCACAACGGGAAAACTCATTGCAATGTCGTTGCGAAAACGACGACGCTTGATTTTGTCCAAATAATCGTCAACCATTAACCAAAAACGACTCCATGGAAATTCTCCAGGAAATTACGAACACACGACGGCGCGACGTTCGTGTCGATCGTGAGGCGGGGGTCCTGTTCGATGTCAAGATCATCGGCTGCAACAGTCGAAACGGTCGCGAATATCCGAACGAGACGCTCCGTGAAGCGATTTCGCTGTACGAAAACTCGAAAGTCAACCTCGACCATCCGGAAGGGGACCCACGCAAGCCGCGGAGTTATCAGGACCGGTTCGGTGTGATCCGGAACGTCGTTCTGCGGGAAAACGAGGGGCTTTATGCGGAATTCCGCTTCAACCCCAAACACCCGGTCGCGGAGCAACTTCTTTGGGACGCCGAGCACGCTCCGGACAATGTCGGGTTTTCCCACAATGTCGAGGCAGTTGTTCGTCGTGAAAACGATAAAACGATCGTCGAAAGAATCGTTTCCGTACGGAGTGTCGATCTCGTTGCCGATCCGGCGACGACGGCGGGACTTTTCGAGTCCGAGTCCGTTGTTACAAAAAATGTTGCCGACGACGTTGTCAAAGAGCTCTGTGAACGAATTCTTGACGAACTCCGCGGCATCGTCCCCGAATTGGACCGCCTCTTTGAGAATCGACGACAAGTTACGGTACTCGAATCGAAACCCGTCAGCCGCGAACAATTTGTTCCGGAAAAGAAAATCGACTCCAAAACATTCGCCAAATTGATTTCCCATCGCTAACCACCAACACCTGAGCACGCATGATGAAAACGATCAACTATCGTGAACTTCGCAAACGATTCGAACTGGACGGCGCGGCCAAGACGGTCGAGCATTTTTCGGAAGCTCTTGAAAACGGAGATCTGAAAGCGGACGACTTCAGCATCCGCGACCTTGCCGAAGGACTCGTTCCGGACGGCGGCCAATGGTTGCGGGAGCTCGATCCGCGTAACGGAAACGTCGCCGTTTCGCTTCTCGAAGACGGAACATCGACCTTCCTCAACATCACCGGCATGGTGATCGAGTCGAAGATCCTTGAGTCGTACAACCAGGATGTCTTCGCGGTTTCGAAAATCGTCAGCACGATCCCGACACGGCTCGACGGGGAAAAGATTCCCGGTGCCGCATCACTTCCGGACGGCGCAACGGAAATCCAGCCGGGCGAATCGTATCCCGTCGTAGGCTTCGGCGAGGATTACATTGAAACGCCGAATACGACGAAGCGCGGACTCATTGTTCCCGTTACGAAAGAAGCGATCTTCTTCGATCGGACGCATTTGATTCTGAGCCGTGCCGCCGAAGTCGGTGAAACGCTCGCACTCAACAAAGAAAAGCGGATACTCGACGTCGTTCTCGGCGTTACGAATACCTACAAGGCGAACGGTTCGACGCTCAACACCTATTCGTCGGCCGCAACGCCGTGGATGAACCTCCTTGCCGGAAACAAACTCGAGGATTGGACGAACATCGATGCCGCCGAAAATCTTCTCGGCGCGATTCTCGATCCGACGACGGACGAGCCGATCCTGATTGAACCGGATGTTCTCCTCGTGATGCCCGGCAAGCGGCACATCGCTCACCGATTGCTGAACGCTTCGGAGATCACCTACAACGATACGACCTCCAGCGCAATGTCGGCGGTTTCGAATCCGTTCTCGAAATACACCCTTGTTTCCAGCCGGCTCGCTCAACGTCGTTTGATCGCTTCCGGGCTTGGCGAAACGGCTGCCGCCGACATTTGGTTGCTCGGCAACTTCAAGAAGGCGTTCGCGTACATGGAGAATTGGCCGATTACCGTAACACAATCGGCCGCCGGCAGCGAAGCCGACTTCACGCAGGACATCGTCGTTCGTTACAAAGCCTCCGAACGCGGTACCCCTGCCGTCCTCAATCCTCGTTACGTCGCCAAATGCACGGGGTAAAATAGTCGGGAGTTGATAGTGGAGAGCGGAGGAATGAACTCCCCTCCATTATCGATTTCCCTTGTGCCACTCATTCCACGATCCACTATGATCCATATCATTCGTTCACAAACGCTTGCGTTGATCGCGGATATCACCGCGCAACAGAAACCGACATACACGATCGACGGGCAATCCGTCGCTTGGGCCGATTACCTTGAGCGGTTACAAAAAACCGTCGATTGGTGCGATCGGCAAATCGCGGCCGAAGAACCCGTCGAAATCGTTTCAACAGCCCGCTGAATCACTATGCAAGACGACATCACACTCATCGCCGATGGGACGCAACAGCTTGTTTTGCGGCGGCCCGGAAGTGATTTTGAAACGAAAATAGAACGTGCGCTGTTGCGGCCGTATCGGCACCAACGTCCGTTCGGGGTCCGCGAATCGATCGTTCCCGCGAAATACGGCCATTGGTATTTTTCGCACGACTCGCTTTCCGAACGACCGCGTGAAGGGGACGAGCTGGACGCCGCGGATGGAATTCGCTGGACGGTCGTCGAAGTGAATCGTTCCGACATGAACGCAACCTGGCAATGCGTCGCGAAATCGTACGACATCGTTTTCGGGCTTGACGAGTTCGTCGATCACTTGAAAACGGGCTACCGGAAAACGGCGGCCGGAATTCTTGAACGGGAATTTCGCGTCGAAAAAACCGGCATTGCGGCCCGATTTTCGGAACGGACCGTCGAGCTCGCCGATTGCCGAAAGGTATCCTTGTTCGTCCTCGTCCGCGAACGGATCGATTTTGAACGTTTTGACGCGATTCGCCAGGCCGACGGCACGACTTTCGAGATTGAAAAGGTCAACCATCCACTCTTTCCCAATGATTGGACGGAGGTTTTATGTACATTGAAGAGCTGATTCAATTCCATTGGCAAAACACGACGAGCCTGTCGGCCGTGATTCCGGCGGAGCGTGTTTTCACCGGGCCGTCGCCGATTCCCGCCCGTCCATGCGTCATCGTGCTGCATGAAAAGTCCGAGGTACTGTTTCGGACCAACCGTTCCGCTCCCTGGCGCCAAGGGATGGTGCGAATCGAACTCCATCACGAGTCGTTCGACGAAGGAATCCGAATCGCGAAAGTAATCGAACAGGAATTCGACCGTCTTCGGTTGGAATCCGCGGGCCGAACGGATTCGGTCCGGTTTCGTTTCGTCGGCACCGAAAGTACTCGCACGGAAAGCGATTCATGGAAATTCGTCGGCGAGTTTCGGTATTCGGGGTAAACCGCAACATCATTTATCGTGTCACAAACGGCGCGACCAGGAATCATGTTTACGTTTCAAGAACTCGGCGGTTCGCCGCATGAAAAATATACGGTCGACGGCTTTTCGGCAACGCGGCGATTTCTCGTTCCCTGGGAACAGCGGACGGAATTCGCCCAAGCGGTCTTCGGCACGACGGAACGCCTGACTTATCCGGGGCGGAGCGACGTATTCGCTTACACCCTCGATTTCGAACCGTTGGAACCGGATATGATCGGCGTTCGAACACTGGAGAATTTGAAAACGGATCTCGTCGACTACAATGGATCCTTCGCCCAAGCCGTCGTCAAATACGCCGTTTCGACAGGGAGCGAACGGAGTGACGTTCCGTTGAACGACGAGAAGACGTCGATTACCTACAAAATGGTCGTCGACTCCGAAGAGGTCACCCTCCCGGCTGGCGGCTGGAAATGGGCGGATACATACGGCGCGATTCCGGCAGGAACCCAAGTCGTCAAAAAACTACCGATCACGGAACATGTGTTGACTTGGAGCGAAGTCGTCGATCCGCCGTGGGAGGTTATCACGTCCCTTCAAGGGAAGGTTAACGCGAATCCCTTTCTCGGCTGCTCCGCCGGAACGCTTTTGTTCCGTGGAGCGGAAGCGAACAAACTTTATCGCCGCGGCGCCGGAGTCGACGAGGAACCGGCTTCATTCGTTTGGGCGATAAAATACACGTTCCGAGAACGGGCCATTAAGATGAACGGCGTGGTTTACGGCTGGAACTATCTTTACCGCGAAACGACCAGCACTTGGGTCAACGTCATCAACACGATGCAGGCAAATCTCTACGACAAAGGGGATTTCAGCACCCTGTTCCATACCGTTCAACCGGTGATCGGTGGTTGAACGGCATGAAAAGAATCGTCTAAACAAACGATTCGACGTCGAGGAGGGCACACATTTTTTCGATGAGGCGGTCGGTTTCGAACGGCTTTTGGAGGAAGTCGTTTGCTCCGGCGGCCTTCAGTTCGGCAATCTTGTCCTCTTCGACCATACCGCTGATGCAGATGATCTTTACTTCTTCCAGCGAATTGTCGCTCCGGACACGGACGCAGACTTCTTTGCCGTTGATATCGGGGAGCATCACGTCGAGGACGATCAGGTCGGGGCGATACTCTTTGACCATCATGCCGGCGTCGAAACCGTTGTTGACCGAACGAGTCTCGAAACGACCATCGCGTTCGAGAACATCGACGATCAATTCGACCAAGTCACGGTCGTCGTCGACCACGAGCACCTTCCGTTTGCCGCTTTCCAGCGCATCGGTCGGAATGCCGTTATCCCGCATGAACGCAAACAGCTGGTCGCGGGGAATGCGACGAAACCGGCTGCCGGGAACGCGAAATCCTTTCAGCTGGCCGGAATCGAAACAGCGGATAATCGTTTGTTGACTCACTTTGCAAATTTTCGCCGCTTCGCCCGTCGTGAATACTGTCTTAATGGCCATGATCGATCGTCCTTACATGAGGAATTGACTGGATGGTTTGGGAATCGTCGCA
>JAVBPI010000237.1:0-9138 GCA_031549705.1 Thermoguttaceae bacterium | reverse complement strand
GCGTAAAAAAACCCGTCGATTCGCCCCTGATGTCGAGTCAGAGGGGGAACGAATCGCGGGCTTCAAACAGGTGAATTTTATATTTACGTACAGGTCATTGCTAAATCGCTTTAGCAATGGCCTTGACTCGACCCCCGGATTCTAAGCACTTGATCGACGGGGGACAAGCCGTCGAGGCGTTTGGCTTCGGCTTCGAAAAATCCGCTCCGCGTTGCTGCGCTCGTTTTTCCGAGGGACTATTTTCGTTCGAAAAGCAAGCGACCAACGGGAGCGAATTGTTGCAATGGAGCGGAAGCTCCAAACGCCTGGACGGCAGGCCCTCACTTGATCCGCGAGGTGAAGTTTCTTGCCGAAAGCAAGGACAAGTTGGTCGCCCGTTTATTCCTCCTCAATCAATGGAGTCGACTTCACTGTTTTTGTACTTTTTTCTTCGTCGGATTGGCCGCCTGCTCCTCATTGTATCGCTCGCGGTTGAGTTTCGACAGGCGAAGGAGGACTTCGAGCCGGGCCTTTTCGTTGATCGTATATCGGATGCGGTCCTTCTCCGAAAGATAGCCGACCGAATGAAAGTCGTGGCCCAAGTCCAGATCGTCCCAGCCGTAAGCCGCCGCGACCGCTTCGTCCATTTGGCGATGAAGGTCACGAAGTTCCACGATCCGCTCATCACTTTCGTCCGGCTCGTGGAATCGGTTGTAGATTTCTGTCAAACCGAGGTTGGATTCCAGCATGGCAGCGGTACGATGATTGTAATATTCTTCGCCCAGTTTTTCCAAAGTTGTCGAACTCAAATGCAAAAACGGGAACGTATCGAAATAATCCGACGGCGTATAACGTAAACCTTCGCCCAGAGTTGAGCTTCCCCGCCTTGCCCAAGCATAGTGTAAGGTCGATTGGATTGCGGCAAAGGCGGTCCAATTCGGCAAATCCAAAATGCACAACGATTCTTGGAAAACCTGCTTCGTCGAAACTCTTGCCAGGGCGAGATGCTTCGTATGACGAACAAGGGCAAAGACGAAATCATTCTTCCGGATTCGTTCATACAAGGCAGGCCGCTTATCGCCGTGTTGCCACCAATATCTTTTATGAGCATCCCTACTAGCTTTGTCCCGTTCCGGTTTTACCAGTCTGCGAATTCTTTCAAGCACTTCGGGCCATTCTTTTTCGCAACGTTCCAGGGGAAAATCACGAAAATCGATGGCCCAACGCGACGCCGCAAAGCAAGGGCTCGTGTTGAGATCGTTACCGCCGAGAAAGGGAAAAATAACCCGGCTGTTTTCTTTCCGGAGTTGTAAAAACAACTCGGCTTCCTCTTTCGTGAGTACAAAACCTTTTCCTGCAAAGACTGAGCCTTGAAAGTTGATTATCACATTCTCTTCGAAAATACAGGCATCTCCCCAGCGGTCGCCATCATCAAGGATCGCTGTGATTCGCTCAACATTACGGCCATCAAGGAAGTAATGTCCAGACCACGCGCCATTGTAGATAGCTACCAGTGCCGTAACAACAGTCGCTTCTCCGGGCCAACTGAACGAAGAGCGAGCATAACGAATGCTAAAATTCTCGGTATCTGTAAGATACAAAAGCGCCGTCCTGGCCGTGTCTCCTTGTCCGATTGTATTCGTCGCAAGAAAGCATATCGATGCTTTTACTCGCAAAAGTACTGAAGTCCGCAAGAAAAAAAAGGCACAGAAGTCCGAATTTAAGCTGCTATGGGGCCACATATATTGCAGCCAAATAAGATATGCTTCTCCGAAAGCACCACGCATTTTACGTCCTCCCAAGAACGGCGGATTGCCGATGATGGCGTCGAAGCCTCCATAGCTGGCGAATACTTCGGGAAATTCAATCGCCCAGTGAAGCGGAACCCGTTGCGGCTTGCCCGGCGGAAGATCGACGGCAAGGCGCTGTTTCGTTTGAGCGTCAATGTCCTGTACGAGTCGGCTGTCGTCTTCCTTGAGGTAGGTTTCAGCAAGACCGGCCAATGCTGCCAGATTTTCCTTCCTTTCGTTGACGTTGCCTTTGGCCGCGAGGACGGCGGCGGTCATCGCGTCGGCCAGTTTGCGGGCCTTGGCCGTTTTCGCCTGGGCCTTGCGGTGAAGCTGTTGCATCGTCTCGACATCATGAATGTCCCGCACCGCGACGCTTCGCAGTTCTTCACGGATACCGTGCGATTCGGCAACAGCTTCGTATACCGCACTCTCGAAAAACGTCGGTTGCCGATTCGTTCCGGATTCGGTCGGCGTCATGGTCCATTGCGTCAACTGGTCGAGGTGATGCAGGCCGAGAAGGGAGTCGCCGCTTCGGAAATTATGGTCCAGATATCCGAACGGTCGCCCCTTCGACATGGTCGTGAGCCAGATCGACAGCTTCGCCAACTCCACCGCCAGCGGATTGATGTCCACGCCGTACAGACAGCGTTCAGCCACCAAACGCATTGCCACGGTCAACCGCTCGTTTGGCTCGACGGACATTTTTTCCTTGCCGCCCAGGGTTTTGACGGCATTACCTTGAATGTCGATCAATAAACCGCTTTTTTCTTCGATCCCCCACGACTCGACCAACCGAGCCCCGAGCCAGCGGCAAACCTGTACGAGAAACGCTCCGCTTCCCATTGCCGGGTCGCAGATTTTCAGCGACAGGATTTCCTGCGGCTTCTTGAGACGGCATTTTGAAAGCGGCGTTCCGTTCGAAAAACCGTCGTAGACGACCGGTTCCAATGTTGTCTTGACGATTTCCTCGGTCAGCGACTTCGGCGTGTAATGCGTTCCCGTCTCACGACGATCCGGTCCGAGCGTGACGGTAAAGGAACCTTCGTCGTAAACGATCGGGTATTCCCAGGCGTTCAGACGGAGTAAATTGCCAAACGGTTTGACACGCTCCAGCAGTCCTTTACGAACCGAACAAACCGATTGGAGTCGAGTCTCCAGTAACGGCGGCAACGACTTGGCAAGAGCCTTGAGAATCGCCTCTTCTCCTTTTTTTGTGTGTTCACGGATCAATGCAACCAGCGAATCTTCGCCGTCCAATGCGGCCGACTCCAGTTCCGCCAGCGAAATGTTCGGGTTCTTCGCCGACTTGGTTCCACCAAGGCCGAGTGTGGTTTTATCGAGACGTTTGACGGTGTATTCCAGCAATCCTTCGTAAACGTGACCGATCTGCTCGACATCCAAAGCCCGATAGGAAAGCAGCAAGGCACCGCTTCCCTGTTCGAGCACTTCGAGGGCCGTCATCAGGTGCAAGACGGTTCGGTTGTCGATCGGAATCGGGCGGCACGGTTCCGTTCGCCAGGATGTACCCGTTTCCCGGCCTTCGAGAAACGGAAAACGGTCGGGATCGAACAAGGCACCCCCCAAAGCGGGAAGTCGCAATGTATCTGTCTCAAAACCGCCGTAAACCATGCGGAACAGCGACAGCAAACGCGGCCAGGCATCCAGCCGGTGTTCGAGAATTTCCTCCCCGTGTTGGTCGGCGGCTTCCTGCAATTTGTCCCGAAGCGTCGAGGCGGCGTAGGATTGATCGTAAAGCGGATCGTCCAGGAGCCAAAGCCCCCGTTGCTCGGCACAGAGGATGAACACGAGCCGCATCATCACGGTCAGACAGGCTTCGTAAAGTTCGGTCGGGTTCTTCGGCAAAAGTTTCCGGCCCCGCTCCACATCGGCCATGTCGAGCCGCTGAACAAGCACCTCGACGGCGTTTTTGACCTGTTCGCCAAGCGTGTTCGTAATTTCCTCATGCCGATTGAGCGATTCCTCAAGCAAGGCGGGAAGGTTTTCGTTCGGCGGCCCGAAACAACGGCGGACATCCAGCAAGGACGAAAACGCTTTGAGCGTCAACTCCTCCTGAAACCAGAGCCGGGCGTACCAGGATGCATCGCTGGAAATGGAGCCGAGCGGAGCGTTGACGAGCATCCACTGTTCGCCGTTGGTAATCAGGCCGATGCGAACGCCATGCTCACGGCACACGACGATCATCTTCTCCACCGGTGATACAGGCCAGAAGTCCCCCTTTTTCGCTTCATGCAGATTCGTCTTCGGCGGCAAAACATCGACGAACATTTTTACTGTCGGCTTTTGCTTCTGGTTCTTCACCGAATCAGCCTGATCCTCGACAAACCAGCGGGGGCTATACCGACCGCCACCGTTGGCGGGACGACCTTCGAAAAGAGGTTTTTGTCCGGCATTCAAGATCAAGACCAAGTCGTCATAACCGAGAAAGTCTTGAAGCACATATCGCACCCAAGCCTCGTGAATTTCCTTGAGTTGCGGATCGGCTTGGTCGACGGCTTCGCACCATTCATCGTAAGCGTCACGCAATCGACGGCGATGTTTGGTTTCGACCTTGTCCAACCCTTGCGGAAAAACCTCGTCGAGCATAGAGAGCGTCAGAAACGGGCCCGAGACTTCGATCAGGGAGAGCCATTCGATGTGTTTCGACTCTCTTTTGGCAGAGTGTTTAGCCATTCTTCACCGTCCTTTCCGGAACGAGAAATACAACGGCGACCGGGAAGGTTCTCGGTGTCAGGTCGCTGTAGCGTTTCTCGATTGCTTCCGTTTCGGAAATTCGTTCCTGCGGAATGCGGCCCAGCCGGTTTTCCAGAGCTTCCATATCCTTGCGGTATTGGAGCTTTTCTTCCTCGGCGAAATCGAATAGCAATTGTTGGGAGTGGTCGCCTTTGTATTTTGCAAGTTCCTTTTCGATCGTCTGCTCAAGGTCCGTAAGAATCGAATTCAAACCTTCGATTTCGGTGTTCTTCGCTCGTTCAATCGTATTGGTCAGATTTTTCAGGCGGTCGCGGGAACGGGCTTCATAAGTTGCCGTAATAGCATCACGGTTGGCATCAAAACGTTGCCGGAGAATCGCAAAGAGTCCGTCCGATGGTGTAACATGTTTACCCGTCTCGACAAGCTCTTCGAGAAAGCCGAGGCGGTCGATACGGCTAAAGCTTTTGTCTTTCAGTTCGCCACCGGAGAGCGTCAATTCTTCGTGAATCCGTTGGTGATTGCCGCCGGTAATGACAAGCCGGGACCAGAGGGCGACCGCCGGGCCGGAAAGTTTAGCGTCCGGCACGGCTCGAATCGAGACTCGGTGCAATTTTTTTACATCGTCGAGCTTCCAAAGTTCTTCGCGGAGCAGCCGCAGGCATTTCTGCATGATCCGGTGATTCAGGTGAACCAGGACGATGTCGTCGCGGTTTCGTACCAAGTCGTGATCGAAGGTGATCGGACGTATTTTTTTCGTGTGCGGATGTTCCAAGCCTTCGAGAACCTTGGCCCAAGTCTGGTTGCCGAAGGGCGGCAGCTCGAACAGCTTGCCCTCGGGAACTCCTTTTCGATTGACGGGCCGGAGCGGTTCCTGTCCGGCGATTTCAAGGCCGACCTGCACGACGCGGCGAATATGTTCCGGCGACAAACAGGCTTCCTTTCGTGTCGTAACAAGCCGCTCGTGAAGTTGGGTGATGCGTTCCCGGAAACGCCGTTCTTCCGATGCCAAAGCTCGTTTGGCGGCTTCGGCTTTTTTCTCGGCGGCGGTAAGGTCCAAACCGACCCGCAATCCGAGCATCGCTTCCTCAATCTGCTTCGCAATGACCGAGCCGACGCTGCCGAGGTCTTCGCGGATCGCATCGACTTTCAGGGCGGCCCGCATCAGGTGTTCATGGTCGCCTTCGATTTCGCCCGGTTTCACGATGTCCCGGTTTGGGTTCGGATCGAAACCTTTTCCGACGGGATGCCAGATGAAAACTTCTTTCTGCGTCTGACCATGTCGGTCGATTCGACCGTCCCGCTGTTCCATGACGTTCGGATTCCAAGGAATCTCGATATGGATCAGATAATTGCAGTGATTCTGCAAGTCGATCCCTTCTGAAGCCGCATCGGTTGCCAGCAGGATTCGCACCGGAGCATCGTTCGGCGAGGTTTGAAACGCGGCCTTGACATTCTCCCGTTCGTCGGAGTCCATGCCACCGTGAAGGATCATGAGCCGCTGGCCGCCGAAACCTTCCGAGGTGAGAATTTCGTGAAGCCAGGTATGCGTCGCCCGATATTCCGTAAAAAGAATGACCCGTTTATCGTTCCATTTACCGCCGGGCTTGAGGTGCTGCTGAAGCCAGTCGATCAAGGCTTTCGCCTTCGAGTCCTTGCGGTTTCGGTTCTTCTCGGCCCACTCGGACAGTCGATCAAGCAGCGTTTTTTGTTCGACGGTCAATTTTTCGGAATAATCCGCAACTGTTTCGACGGCCTCATGCTGGGCGTTTTCGACTTCTTCGTCGTTTGAGTATTCTTCATCGGCTTTGAGAATCGCTTTGTGGAGAATCCGTTCGTCGAAGATTTTCTCCTTCTTTTTCGTACCGGTTTGCGACAGGCTTTCCTTATGTTTGGCCAGAGTCATCGCAAAAGCTCGCGGCGAAGAAAAAAGGCGCTTTTTCAGGAGCATCAACACGAAAACGGTGCCGAAGGCATAACGGGTTCCCTCAACGGTCTTCGAACGGCTTCGGGCAAATTCCCGGAGCAGAGCATGAGCTTCCCGCTCTTTTTCGGTGTAATCGATTTCGAGACTTTCAAGCCGGCGGTCCGGAAAAACGGGCTTGCCCTCCGAATCAAGAATATCCTTTTTGAGCCGCCGAATCATCACACGCTGCAACTGCTTCGGATCGACCTCCCCCGTCCGGGCAAAACGCTGATCGTCCAACAATTCAAGCAATGACGTGAACGACGCCTGATAGCCGTTGTGCGGCGTGGCACTCAAGAACAATCGGTGCGAAAAATGCGGCGATAGGGTTCGGATCAGCTTCGTCCGCTGGCTTTCGAGAACGTAACTTCCCGAGGACGATGGAGCGACGTTATGGGCTTCGTCCACGACGAGCAGGTCGAATTTACGCGGATAAGTGATGTCAGGCGGCAAAATGTCCTTGAAAAGCCGAAGCCCCTCACCGGACTTGACCCAATCCATCGAAGTGATCAGTCGGGGAAAGGACGACCAAGGGTTGACGTGAATGCCACGATCCCGCCGGAGTTGCTTGATATATGCCGTGTCGACGATCCGGAATTCGAGCCCGAACTTCTCCAGCATTTCAGTTTTCCATTTGATCTGGAGCGAAGCGGGGCAAACGACCAGCATGGTTCGGGCACGGTGGCGGATCAAGAGTTCCTGCATCACGAGCCCGGCCTCAATCGTTTTGCCGAGCCCGACGTCGTCGGCGATAAGCAGATTGACGCGGGCCATTTCAACGGCCCGAACCAGCGGATCAAGCTGGTAATCTTCGATCGTGATCCCGCTACGAAACGGCGATTGCAGCGTCGTGCGGTCCGTACTCGTCGCCGTCCCCCAACGAACCGCATCAAGAAAGGCTGTGGTCCATTCCTGCGAATCCGTGCCGGTAATCTGCGGCAGGCCGGTCTTTTCGAGAACCTTGGCGTCGGTTTCGACTTGCCAAACGACCTGAAGTTCTTCGCCCAACGCATCGTCTTCCAAGGAGGAAAGCGTGACGATATGCTGATCCCGATCGATAGTCCCGCTTTGGATTGCGTTTCCCCGGACCGAATTGACGACCCAATGCCGCCGCCGCACTTCGACGGTTTGCCCCGATTCGGGAAGTGTTGCGGTTTTGACAAACGAATTCGGAGCGGTCTTCGATGCGGACATGTATTTATCGTGAGCTTTTCTGGTCGTTGACGGATTGGAGATGAGCGAAGATACTTTTGCCGATGACTTCCCCTAGCTTGACGGGAACGGCGTTACCGATCATACGACCGATGGATTTGAGACAGACCGGTTCACCCGGCGGCAAAAATCGGTAATGTCGCGGGAACCGGCTTCAATTTCCGGCATCTGTCCGATGGCCTGCCGAACTGTCCGCTTTCGGATACGAAGCTCCTTCGGCGTGAGAAGTTTGATATCTCCCAAGCGGGATGCCAGAAGTACGAGCCGACTCCAATGCTGAGGGATGCCATAGTCTTCACAGTGGGCGATACTGTGAGAAGCTTTATAGCCCGCCTTTTTCAGCGAGTTGACAAACTTCATGAATACCGGCTGTTTCTCCAAGCCGGAGACGTTTTCCATAGTGACCAATTCCGGAAGGATTTTGCATGCCAGGCGAGAGAACTGAAGAAGCAAGCTCCAATGTTTATCATCTTCGGACGCCTGCGGGACATATTTCTGATAGTAGGTTGAAAATGTCTGACACGGAGCACAACCGGCCAACAAACGTATCGTATTTTCCGGTTAATAGCTTTCCAGCAACTCGTCGGTATCCGTTCCACGGATGACGTATTCAGAAAGGCCGTTCGGGGTCGATAGGAGTTTTGTCGTATGTTACGCCAAGAATCCTCTCGCCCCACGGAGCCGACCATGCCGAAAAAACGTCCGCATCGCGATGACGCCGACTTCAAGCGTCACGCCACCGAACAAGTTCTCCATCACCGCCGTCCCGTCCCCAAGTCGCGCGGCAACTTCATTGTTCACCGCAGTCCGTCAAAAAGGGGATCGGTCGACATCATCCCTCGTCAGGCGATTCTTCCATTGTAGCGTCTCCATCGTCCTCGTCAAGCAAAACGTCGATTTCCCGCACGACATTCCTTCCGCTCCAGGTCGAAGACGATCTTCCGATCCCGTCCGCTTCGAAGATCGAAGTCGTCACGAAAAACGGTTTGACGCTGCGTTTTCCCGTCGATACGCCCTCGGCCACATGGATCGACATTGTTCGCCGACTTGAGGCTTCGTCATGTTGAGAGGCTTTCCGCGACCTATTTACGTTGCGACAAGTCCCGTCGACATGCGAAAATCCTTTGACGGACTCGGCTCCGTCGTCAAGAACGATTTCCCAAAGAATCCGCTCGACGGGATGTTTTTCGTCTTCATCAACAGAACTACATTCCGATGGTCCTCGAAGTGATCCGTTTCATTCGGCAACGGATGAAACCGGATTGCGATTGTTTCGGCAACAAAATCATCATCGCCGAAATGCCGATCCGCAGCATCGACCACGGATCGGTCACGACGGAGTTCATCGCGGCGGTTTTAGTGAACAAATATTGCGATCATCTGCCGATTCATCGACAAGTCGGTCGGCTCTTGAAAAGTTCGAAAGTCGAGATCGCCGATTGAAGTCCGCCATCGTCGCCGTCAAGAAGATTCCGTACCGAT
>JAVBPI010000148.1:0-11359 GCA_031549705.1 Thermoguttaceae bacterium | reverse complement strand
ATTCGTGACCGGAGTGTAAGCGATATTCACATTTTGACCGGCTCCAAGCACCGGCAAATAGCCGTCGTTCGTATCGCGGGAGCCGGGTCGAAGACGTGGATCGGTGAGGCGGCTCATGTTTTGTTCGATGCGGGCGTCCCGATTTTGTAACATTTCATCCACGATATCCTGCATTTCCTGAACCTTAGAGGCATGTTTAGCCGTTTGCTTCAACTCATCGAGCTTCGCCTTTTTTCGTTCAACAACTTTATCGTAATTGATTTCCAGTTGTTTCTTCAAGGCCGCCCTGTTCGATTGCGACGGATCACGCCGATAAGCTGTCATCAATTTTTTGGTTTCTTCATTCAGTTCCGGACGCTCCTTTTCAATGGTGGTACTGTATTTGTGCAGCTTGGCGTCTTTATTCGGAGATGCTGCATTCTGAGCCATCGCGAAGTTCACCCAAGCGGTTGCGATCATGATTGCGACAAAGACGGACGGTTTTTTGTAGATTGGTGTTCATCGTCATTCTCCTTCTGTTCGTGATGATTTGTTCGGAAACTCATCGTATATTTCGGGAGCCGGACACATCGGACGACTCATCCGGCGTTTTCGCAACACCATAAAAGATCTTTTGACTTGACACTGACTCTACAAACACCAAACGATATCAAAGGTGTCGAAAAATTTTGTAGTATTCGATTTAGCACATGGCGTCATGGTAATCCTGATGCAACGACGTTAGCCGTCCGTTAATCCTTCCACTGAGAGGCTATTTGGAGATTGATATTGTGTTAAGCCGTTGATAGTGCTATATTTTCGGTCGTTTTACCCAAACAGCCATTTCAGGAGGAAAGCATGACCGAAAGGACTCGCAAACCGTATCCGTCCGACTTGTCCGACGACCAATGGAACCTGATCGAATCGCTCATCCCGCCGAAGATCGGCAAGGGAGAGGATCGAAAAGTCGATTTGCGGGAAGTCATGAACGGTATTTTGTACGTTTTAAGGACCGGTTGCCAGTGGGATTACCGACCACACCGTTGGGCCGTAAAGGACGTGGTGCGACCGAGTTCGACGGCTTTCTTCGTGAGCATTTCGAATTCATCGCCAGTCGCGTTGCTCACGGCTTTGACCGCCCGCATCGTGTCATCGAAATCGGCAAACGTCTTGATCGACATGACGAACGGGATGCTCATCGCCAACCCGATCGTCGCCAGTCGCCGACCGATGTCGTGGATATTCTTGCCGAACCGGCGCACTCGCGCCTCGGCCCGTTTCAGACCACGCACGAGCATCGTGTCGTCCGCAAAGAGTTCCACGAACGCGCGACCGGCCCTGATTGTACTACCGGATGCACTTGCCATCAATCAATCCTTGAAAAAATGAAGAAAACGACCTTGACTTTTTCGCAATGACGCTAATAATAGAGTGTAATACGATTTCACCGTTTTACCCGTCCGCAATATGCCGTCGACCCAAATCGTCATTTATCAGGAATCGAAAGGCGACGTACCGCTCATCGAATGGCTTGAGTCCCTGCCGGAAAAGGTTCGCGTCAAGTGCGAAGCGAAAATGGAACGGCTTGCCGAACTCGGTCATGAACTGCGGCGACCGGCAGCCGATTTTTTGCGGGACGGTATTTATGAGTTGCGGATCGGTTTCGAAGGCCGGAATTACCGCATCTTGTATGCGTTCGTCGGCCACCGAATCGCGCTGTTGACACATGGGATCGTCAAGGAAAGTCGTGTCCCGCCCAAAGAGATCGACGAGGCGATTCTTCGCAAGGAGAAATGGGAAGCCGATCCGAAAACACACACTTACGAAGGATAGAACGATGGCAAGCACCGTCCTGAAACGAAAATTGGGTCGCCCGTCGAAGCGGCAAACGGCGGCGAACCGGGCGACCGTGAAAAAGACGACCACTACCGATGCGGTCGCCATTTTGCACAAACGTTATGTCGAAGGGCGACCGGAACTGGAAGAGTATCTCGTTGAAGAACGGGAACGAATCCTCATCGGTAGCCGGATTTACGATCTGCGAACCAAGGCGGGAATGACCCAGGCGGCGTTGGCGAAAAAGATCGGAACGACCGCTTCGGCCATTTGCCGCCTTGAGGATGCCGATTACGAAGGTCATTCATTGCCGACGCTCCGCAAGATCGCCGCCGTGTTCGGGATGCGAGTCGAATTGAACTTCGTGCCGTTGAAGAAAAGCAAAACCGGCAGGAAAACGACAACGAAATCGAAAGCGAAATCCTAACGGAACACTTTTTTGAACTCGTCACGCATGACTTCGACGTTATCGTCCGTAATCAGGATCGCGTTTTTGAGCCGGTCCCGTTTCGTCATGGTCGGGTTGAAGTCCTGCGGTCTGAACGCACGACGTTTGGAATCACGATGACAATTCGCAATCACGGACATCATCGACGAGGCGACGTTCCAAACGAATTTATCGCGACCTTCGATCATCCAGACAAGTTGCCGGAGCGTGAGCGACCGAATGTCGACGGGGAGGCTTCCCGCGAGTTGCCAGAGGAAACCCCATCCGTCGGGCTTTTCCCGTTCCTCTAATTCTCGTTCGATATCGGGGGCGCCAGCGCCTCGTTGATCACTTTCTCCACGTCGATCTGCTCCAGCTTCGCCTGAGCCGCCTTGACTCCCGCCGCGATCATTTCCTTCTGTTTTTCGACCGCCTTGGCCCGATCCTTCCGGCCCCGGCTCTGGAAAAAATCGATCAGCTCCAGATAGAACGCCTCATGCGCCCTCGCAAACGTTGGACCGTCGAAACTGTCGAAGATGTAATTTTCGTCGACCTGATGTTTTTCGAACTGACTTTCAAGCAGCGTCCCGATGACTTGCGCGAGCAGCATCTCGTCCGTGCCGAGCCGAGTCAGGAGCGGCGGTTCGCCGACTTCCGGCTGCAACAGATCGACATTGAGTCGGTCCTTGACCTTGATCGCGGCACCGATGGTGAGCGTGATTTCCCAAGACTTGCTTGCATTGTCCTTAAATGATTTCATAACGATATGGTGTTGAGTAAAGTAAACGAACGTAAAAAACGTTGTCGAATCGATCAACCCGGAGGCGGCGGCGTTTCTTCCTCTTCGTGCCATTCCTCCCATTGCGAAAGTTTGGCCGTAACGCTATACTTGATCGCTTCTTCGAGCGGTTCGGCGCGGGAGAACCCGGTGATCGCAAAATCGCCGACCGGCCCTTCCCCTTTTTCGCTGGTCAGGGCCGCGAGATGAATCTGCTGCGACTTGAGCCAGGCTTCCTTGATCGCCTTGAATCCGGCGTCTTTCGCGAGGTACAGCATGTCGAATTCGATCGTACATTCCTTGAGACCGCCGATGGTCGCACGAAAACCATCATTGTCCCTGGTCGTCACGTCAGCCTCGCTCGCGTCGAGCGTAATTGATACGTCTGTTACGTTCGACAGCTCGCCGGTCGGGACGCCGGACGATCCGGCTTCACCGTAGAACACTTTGCCTTTCATGCCGAGGCGAAATTCCTTCAGTGGCATTATCTCTCCTTTTATAGTTACTTTATTGAGTCCCGCCACAATTTCGTAACAAACGGCAATTCTTTTTGGAACGCCGGTTCCATGAACGGACGGGGTTTGATTTTGGCCGTCCCGCCGCGCAGCAGGTCAATCCGGCCCCCATATTCGAGTCCGGGCAGCGTTTTCGAACTGTTGACCCGCGTCGGAACACGCACCGGGCCGATCACGACGCTGCGCCGCTGGGCATCGTAACCGAAATAGATGTGCTTTTTGAGTGTTCCCTTGTGGCTGGACGGCGGTTGGAACGGAGCGGAAGAACGTCTCCGCTTGCGAATGGAGCGTCGAGCCGTTTTTCGTACAAACGATCCAAACTTGGACAACACCCTGCGGCTGTGGGCGTCAACTTTGTCCTTGACCTTCTTCCGGTCGAAGAACATGTTTTGCATCGCTCGGAGGTTGCATCGAAACTGTATCATGGGGAATCTTGCCGTTGATGGCGCGGAGGGTGATGTTCCACATCCGGTTGAAATTCTCGACTTGTCCGTCTTTTATCTCGCGAAGTGCAATTAGCTGTTCGCCGAGCAGATGAACGACCTGATCGTTGCCGCTTGTAACCTTGTTTTCGAGTTCGCCAATCCGTTTTTCGACTGTTGCCAATCTTTCAGCACTCTTGGCAATGAACGAACGCCGCTCCATCACGAAGAAAAGAATTCCGGCAGCAAGAATGCCGACAATGCCGAGTTTTTCAACTCCTTGTAAAAAAGTCAGGTCGAGAATCCATTGTGCGAGCGGCAGAGCGATGCAAAGACTCGGCACCGTGGCGTAAAGGTAATCAGTAAATCGTGTCATTAATTTTGACGAGGAAAACAACGCTTGGGCTGCTCGAAGCGAGTTGACCGGCTCAAGCGTTGATGTTATAGTGAATACATGTTACATGCCGCAACCCATTCAAGGAGAAACCAATGAATCCCAAACAACTTGATGCCGCCGAAACGAAAGATCGAATCCTGAAGGCATTCGACAAGATTCCTTTTGTATCCTTCGGGACATTCGGAGCGAACGGTTGGCCCAACGTCAGGGTTCTGCTCGTGGCGGCGAAGGATGGTATTGAAACGATCTGGTTCGCCACCGGCAGTACTTCATCCAAAATCGCGGAACTGAAAGCCAATCCCAAGGCGATCATCTACGGATACGATGCCGAAGCGATGCAGGAATTCAGGTTGTTCGGCAAAGTCGAACTGCTGACCGATTCCGCATCACGCCGGAAAATCTGGAAGGATGAGTACGTGGAGCATTTTCCCGACGGCGTCGATTCGCCGGACATGGTTGTCCTGCGTTTCGACACCGAGAGTGGATTCTTCGATTGCTACATGCGTGAAAACGGCAAGTTTTAATTGTTCAGAATCGCCAGTTCTCCGGGAACGGAACGCACAATTTAACGTACAGCGATGTATCCGAATCGAAGACCGATTCGGGGAACACGATGTACGGAGAACCGTAACCGGAAGCCGTCGAAACGTACTCTTCGAGCAACGCCCTTGTCATCCAAACCATGTCGGCGGGTTCGCCTTCGTCGGACGATTTGTAGCGGGGACCGTGCGAGTTCGGAACACCGACATACTCCGTCTGATTCACGACACGGTATGCTGTAACGTGAGTGTTCCCTGACGCTATTCCGATTGAACCGTACTGATGTTCCGTTTCCATCGGACAGAGCATATAGTTGTGTTCGCTGTAATCCCGTTTGTCATCCGGTTCAGGGTCGATGACTTCAACGGAAACAATCGGCAATTCCGCTGATGGAGCGACTTCAAGCACTTCCACGAATTTGATTCCGTGTTTTTGCTCGTTGTAGCGATTTGTGTAAATCGCTGAATCCTTTCCGCTCCACCTGGCATTGTAAAACGTTCCCGGAGTGCCGTGCTTTCCGCCGCCATTCGCTATCACCTTCAGTATCGAAGCGGACTTTTTTCGCTGTGACTCGTCTGAAAAAACTTGATCTTCGCGGTGTTCTGCGGAATGAACGGACCGACTGACGATTTCGAGGTTGTCGAGCCGGTTGTTCAGCACGTTGTGGTCTCTATGGTGAACGACCAATTGATCGCCGAGACTCATTCCCAACACATCTACCCCGATGAGATGATGTAACCGTTTCTTCGAATTTTTTCCGTCTTTCAACGAGATGCGAACATATCCCTTTTCATCGATTGCGGAATTCATGTGAAACAATCGATTGCCTTTCACAAGATTTTCCGCTTTGGCAAATCGTCCGTTGACCAGCATGAACGGGTGATCATGCGTCACGACGAAGGTTCCGATATTCGTGGTCACGCGAACGCAACGTTTGACGCCGGAGTACCATGCCCGCGATTTTTTGACGGCCACCCTCCCCAATCGCTTGGAAAAAGAAAGCGTCAAAAATTCCTTGTCGATCAAATCTCGCGCCGCCTTGATTCCTTCCGTTGTGTAAACCTTCTGATCGAACGTCAAGCAAGCATGCGCCCATTGCCCCCGGAGCGTAGCGACTTTGACGCCGTTGCGGTCCAGCGTACAACCGCTGATCGCCGTGCTGTTGCCGAGCGCAACGGAAAGTCCGGCGGCACAGGACTGAATGATCTCGTCGGCGAGTTCCTTGCCCCGGTAATTCAGGAACATGATCGCGCTCTGGTATTGCAGGGCGGCGTCGAGATGTTCCTTATACGAGGGCATCGACTGATTGTCCGTACCGACGAGAAAATCAGGAAAATGACCGAGACCGTTCGCGGCCTTCGCCATTTCCGAAACGGTTTGTCCACCCCGCATCGAACCGCCCTTGCTGATGCACCAGGCGACCAGCGGATTGAACGACGCATAAATGAGCGGAGCGCCCCGCGCGATCAGTTGCAATGTCGTCGAGCAGTGAGCGAACGAATCACTATGCCCCATGCAACTCGGTTTCCCACGCGAATGCGAGCGACGAGCCGGATGTATCGATGTAACAGGTCGCTTCCGGTACGATCAGCCAATCCGCGCGGGTCGCGGGATCGTTCAATCGGAACACGCAAAGTTCTCCGACGCTGGCCGCGACTGGGCCGGAAATAAACTCGGCGGTCTGTTGCGGTTCCTTGACCGACCAGCCGCCAGCGGGCTTCTCCGGGGCTTGACGTTGCGTTGTGGCGACCGGTGGGTTCGGTGCGTAATGCAGAGGTAATCCGCCGTCACGCCATGCCGCTACGCCACCGACAACAGCGAGAAACACCGCCGTCAGCACCGACATATAAACGTGCAAGTATTTGTGAAGATGTTTCAACATGAATTAACCTTTCGCGGAACGGCGTTGAAGCAGAAACAGAATGAGACCGATGGCCGACAGGACGGCACTCGGACATTGCGGCATGACGTCCTCCGAGACTTTTCGCACGGTTTCAAACATGTCGCCGGAATCGCCGGGAACAAGCGTCGCGTCGGTGTGCATACCATCACGCAGGAGCATGGCCATTGAATGAACGGCGCTCCAGGCATGATTGTCGTCGACGATCCGAATCGCGGCGTAGACGATCATGTCGTCGACCCTCGTCTGCGTGATCGTCGAAAGGGACGACGCGTCGGTCAGGAGCGGACGAATCCAGACCCGAAGCAGGTCGGCGTCGTCGAGGCCCGGATAGGTCGTGTAGGCGGTTGTGAAACTGCGAACGACATCGCCGTACTGGAAGAACAAAGCCAACCCGGAAAAGAAGTTTTTGATTTTATCGAACATGAAAAATCTCCATCGATTGTTACAGTAACAGTAAAATGAGATGTCGCCCGTTAGGTGAACAGCAGATACTTGACGTTCAGGACGCCGGTAAACGCACGTTTTTGCGTCAAATGTTCCGCTGCGTAGAGCGGTTCGTTGATCGTGCCGACCAACTGCGCGGCACGGCATTCGGAAAGCGGCGTTTCCATGAGGTGGTCGGAGATCTCGTCGACCAGCGAACACATCGCTTCGACCGTTTCTTCCTTCGTTCCTTGGATGCGCCGCTGGACGCCGATATCGACGCCGACGGTGTACTTCACGGAGGAACGGGTCGTCCGTTCCGTTTCCAGCGAAACGGGAACCACGCTGACACGCACCGTTTCCAATTCGGCGGGCTCGAACGACGGCAGGACCGACATTCGGGCTTCGAACGGTAACGAAAATACATGCTTGTTCAATTCGGCGGCGACGGCCTTCGCCAGGACGGTTGCAATGCTCACGGTTCGGCTCCCCGATAGATATTGGTATGGATGCGGCGACGAATGCCGTGCGGCTCACACCAGCACCAGCAGCCGTCGTCGCCGAGTTGAATGACTTCGTGAACGCTGTCGCCGGACACGATGAGGTCGCCGCTCTGCGGAACAAGCGACAGATCGACAGCGGCGATCAGGAAGTCGATGGTATGTGCCGTAACGGTAAATCCGTTTTCGTCGACGCTTTCATAGCGGGTCCGGCCCAAAACCGCGTCAACCGGATGTTTATCGTTATCGCGACAATAAACGACCTTCGATGAAACATGTTGTTTCTGTTTCGCCGAAAGCCACTGAAGACCGTTGTGGAGCAGATTCGTCATGGTCTATCCCAACAGAACACGGACGCGGGTGTCGGCGGCGTTTGCGGCACGAACGGCAATGCCGATCCGAGGCGTGGTTTCCGTTTTCACAGCGACCGCCTTGCCCGCAACGGCATCCCAATAGACGGTCGTACCGAGCGGAATTTCCGCATCGCCTTTCACAACTTCGTAGACGCCGACGACGTGCAGCGCACCGAGACGTCCGGCTTGAATGTCCACTTTCGCGATCCCGATGCGACCGCTGATGACGACAATCGTTCCCGCCGCGATATCGGTTTCGGACGTGTAATCGATGGCGTTCCCATCCTGAATGTATCTGGCTTGCATGAAGACCTTTCATATAATTATTGTTGTAACATATTCGAAAACGGTTCCGAACCGCGCGGACGAAGAGCGTCGATCAGTCGTCGTGACAGGAGCCGTGAGAATCGCGGCCTTTCCTTCGTGTTGCAGAAATGCAAAAGAGGGCGGTTCGGAAACCGAAGCGTGAAACCGAATTACGGTTTCATTTTCAAGGCACCTCGCCAATCCTGCTCGCGGACACCGAAGTCGATGTAACCACGGAACTGGATGCCGAGGACGTTGAAGTCAGCATCGGCCCGCTCGACCGTCGGACGATCCTGACCGCCGAGAAACGCGACTTCCAAGGCCGGAAGCCGGAGCGGATTGGCGAACAGATACCAGTCGGTGGCGCTGTTTCCCGGAAACGCTTTGCTCGCCAGATACGGCGAAGAGACCAATTCGTACTTGCCGGTGTGCGGATTGTTGACCGGCTTCGGGTCTTTCGGGTCCGTCGATTCGTTGACCGTGAGCGACTTCATGATCGTCTCGGCCAACACCTTCAGGGCGGGAGGCACGAGCAGGATGCTGGCCGGGATGCCGAGCGGTCGGCCTTCAACCCGTTCCTGTTCCGAAAATGCCAGTTCCGCTTTCGTCAGGCCGTCGATGCTCGCTATCTTGACGATTTTGCGCCATGTGTCGTCCATCGTCAAAAAACCTTCGAGCAACACCTTATTGGCGATGTTCGAGAGGATGCCCGGCAAGGACGCGCTGGAGAAAGCCGCCTCAAGCCAACCGCGAGCGTCACGCCGAAATTTCGGCAGATACTTGCCGCCGCAGGAAAGTTCGCAGAACTCCTGGATGCCGATGCCGCGATACTTGTCGGCGGCTTCGAGCGTTTGTGGTTCGTAATGCGTCTGCAAAAACTGCACGGAAATGCCGCTGGTTGTCAGCGCGATCGCTTCGAGCGTGGTCGGCTTCAGGGCGTTTTGCGTTGCGCCGGAAATCGGAATCTTGGAAGCGTCGGGCATCGCCTTCGCCTGCAATTCGCCCCGAAACTTTTCGAGCGACCAGCCGTCCGCGATGGCCTGCGCTTCAAGGTCCGGGAACTTGCCGTCGCCGATCTTTTCGATGGCGGCAACGCGACGACTTTCGATCAACATGTTCTGCTGGTGTTGGCGAATCCATTCGTCGGACAGGTTAATCGTCTTAATCTCCGGTTGCGAGGGTTGCGATTGCACCGTCTGAGGCGTTCCCGTCGTCGCGACTTGTGTCGGATGCGTATGATCCGCGCGAGCAGCAGTGGGAAGCGCCGGCGTCGTCGCGGTCAGTTGCAGTTCCTGCACCGGGACGACATTTTCGTTCGTTTTCTTTTCGGTCTGCGGAGCGGTGGTCGTTTCGTTCATCTCGAGTGTGTCCCTTTCATCAAATTGTGCTTCGACGATGGCGTAGGTGTTGGAATCCGCGCCAAGATCGACGAAGCTGATTTCCTTGAGCGTCATTTTTCGGACGACATATAATTCACCTTCGAAGGTCTGTCCGTTGACCGTAACCTTCTGCCCGGCAGGAACATACTCCGCCTCGTGAATCGGGCCGCCCATGCTGATCTGCCAGGGGAATCCGTTGACAGCCGACTTTTTCACATCTCGCGACCACACGGTGTCGCGGCTGATCACACCGGCGGCGAAAAGTTCCGTTCCGATCACGCCGATCTTCTCGGTGTGACCGACCCCTTGGTTCGATTTATGTTCGAACCGAACGGGGATTTTTTGTTTCGGGATATCGATCCCGGTCAGTTCGACGACGAGCGGGATCGGAATGTCACGGGTCTTGACGAGACCGCCGGTATAGGCAACCAAATCGAATCGCGGCATGACCGTTTCACCCGATGCTTCAAGATTCGTCGGTTCGTTTTCGCTTTCGACGAGCCGAACCGCTGTCGTCTGAAGTTTCAGACTCGTCAATTTCAGTATCTTCATCTTCTTCATCCGTTTCTGTATCAGAATTGTCGTCCGGTTTCATGTCGGACGGTGTCAGGCCGAGTTCGATCATGCGATTCTTTTCCCGCGCCTTCTGGATCAGCACGTCCTCCCAATCATGTCCGTTCTTGGCACATTCAATCGCAAGATTGGAAATGTTGCCGTTGACTCGCTCGACAGACGCTTTCGCTTCTTTGATCGGATCAACGTGTTCCAATCCGTCCCAAAACCAACAGGCAACGGGATCGCAATGGCTGTCACCGTGTCGCTGTTGCGAACCGCTGGCATTATTGAGCGGAAACACATTCTTTGGGGGCGTCAACAAACCGATACGAACAGCTTCCCGATACCAGATGTCGAAAATCGGTTTCAAGACGACCAGTTCGCAGTCCGATTGCTCGACCCGAATCGACTTGAAAAACGTCTGATGATCAAGGCGTCCGGAGGCGTAATTGTGCTTCGAGGAATCGCCAAGCAGAATGTTGACCGGAACTTGCATGCAGCGTCCTATCTCACCGAGAATTTCGCGTTTGAATTCCGAATATGATGTATTCGGTTGTTCCGCTTTGATCTGGCCGAGTTTCCATCCGTCCGGCAAGGTTGTCGCCATTCTTTTTTCAAGTGCAACAATATCAAGAGGTTCCAACGGTTGGGCTTCACCATTCGCCGGAGCGTCGGTATACAGCACGGCGGCGAAGTCGGCGGCGGTTTCCGCAGCGGCAAGCACGGCAAGCGTATATCGCCGTAATTGTGCGAAAAGTGGCAACGCCGGTACGATCTCCGGCATCCCACGACTCTGGCCGGGCCGGTCGTTGCGATACCAATGGATCATGAAATCGGCGGGAATCGTTTCGAACGAGCCGTACCAACAGGACGAATCGCCGGGATGTTCCGAGGACACATGGTATTACCCGACCATCTCTAAAATTGCGGATACAGCCGTTTGAGTTTGATTCGAGCGTCGTCGGTGGTGAACTGCCAGTCGACGCCCTTGCCGGAAGTGTTCCGAACGTCCTGCCACGCCTTCACCTCGCGACGATAAGTTACGA
>JAVBPI010000058.1:0-8259 GCA_031549705.1 Thermoguttaceae bacterium | reverse complement strand
AACTTCGACAGCGATTTCTTCGAACCAACGAACAGCGAGTCGCCGACGGCAAACCGGAAATTCCGGTCGAAAGCCGACTCCTTGTCGCCATGACACACGGACTCCCCCCCTGTTGCGGCGCCGCGCTCGGTTTGGAACGGCTCCTCATGGTCCAACTCGGCTCGAAAACGATCGACGAGGTTTTTCCGTTTCCGATCGAATTTGCTTGATTTTTCGATCCGATTCGGCAATAATACTTTCGGATTTGTGAACGTCAAAAACGCCGGAGCCTTTGGTTCACACGCTCAACAAACGGATAAAACGATGGACGACGAAATTTCACAGACGCCGTTTTCCGGGCCGGAAACGGACGAACGTTTTCCCTCCGGTCATTGGATCGGTTGGTATCGCCAATACGGAACCCGGTCGCGCATGCTGATTCGAATATGGTTCCAGCACGGTAAAGTCCATGCCACGGGAAGCGACGGCATCGGTCCGTTTACGTTTTCCGGGAGGTACGACACGGAGAGCGGCGACGTCTCGTTCGTTAAAACATACATCGCCCGACCGGAGTTGGTCGAAATCTTTTACCAAGGTCGCGGCGAACAAAAAGGAGTTCGCGGCGCTTGGGAGTTCCTCGGAATTCGCGGCGGCGGTGAGTTCCATATTTGGCCGGAATCGCAATCCGAAGGAGAAACCGACGCCGTCCATGTCGAACAGGAGATTGAAATCCGCCGTTCCGTTCCGACAATCGCCAATGCTCCCGTTTAGCCCACGACCCCAGCGGTTCCGGCGTCAACATCCAGGCACAACACGACTCGCACCATGAAACGATTTTTCGCAACGTTTTTTCTCGTTGTTTTTTGTACTACATCGTTCGCCGCCGAACCGGATCGGGAAGCGGAATTTTTCACAAGAGCGGTTCCGTCCGTCGAAGGGTTCGCCAAGCGACTTCTCAAAAGCGGTGAACCGGAACCGTCGCAGCCGGAACCGTCGCGGCCGGAACCGTGGCCGAACCTCGGCGTCCGCTCCCTGATGGACAACGTTTACATTTTGGCGTTTGCGGATCGTTGGAAAAACGGAGCCGAGCCGAAAGTTCCGCTCCACCTGACGACGCCGATGCTGAAACTCACCGAAGAGATGCAGGATAAAAATCCGGAGAGCCGGACGTTCGGCAATCTCCGTTGGTATTGGCGAACGCCGGAAGTGACGGACCAGAACGCCGTCGAATTCGTTGCCGCGCACGCGCTGCCGGTTTGGTTCGAAGCGAAAGACCGACTTCCGAAAGAATCGCGGGAAATTCTCGAACGGATTCTCCGGCGTTGCGTCGACGGTTGCATGAAACACCGTGTCAGTTCGGATTACACGAACATCGCGATTTTCAACATCGTGAACCTGCTCCTGCTCGGCGAAGCGTTCGACCGCCCCGACGCCGTGAAACTCGGCGAAGAACGGCTCCGCGGGCTCCTGGTCGTGCTGTGGGATCATGGCGTGTACGAATATGTCAGCCCGACGTACTACGCTCCCGATCTCGACACGCTGCAACTCGGTTACAAATACGTCAAGGACGAAAACACGAAAGCGATTTTTCGTAACCTGCTCGATTTCTTCTGGACCGACATGGCGATGAACTGGTTCAAACCAAGCTTGCGGATGAGCGGTGCTCAAAGCCGGACTTATCATTACCTTCTCGGTACGTCGGACACGACCCGACTCTTCGCCGCCGTCGGGCTCGCCCCGTGGGATCCGAGATCGAACAGCGCAACGAATTTAAACACGTTTGGAGCCCCGTATCGTCCATCGCCGGAAATCCTGGCATTGACGGACAAATACCCACGGCGGATCGAACAGCGTTGGGGGGCCGAACAAGCACAATGGAGAACGACGTATATTTTGGACGATATTGCGCTCGGCACGGCGGGGGCCTCGTACGGTCGGGTCAAGCAGAATATGATTTTGACGGTCGACCTCGCCGACTACGACGCGGTTCCGAACGAACAGGTCAAGCTGCTCCCCCGCAACTATTTCATTGCGGACGGTCGGAACGATCCGTACGGGGTCAGCAAATATCCGACGTCGTCCGCCGGTCACGAAAAAGCGCTCCACATGGACGCCGCCTGGATCGGCGCCCAACGGGACGGCGATGCGCTCGGGGTCGCTCTCTATCCGGCGTGGACCCTGAACGGCGAAATCATGACGAACGTCCAATCCCATTTTGTGTTTCGAAAACCGGACGCGGTTTACATCGACGACAAGAAAATCGTCCTGGACCGGAACATTCCCGTTTCGATCGGCGACGGAACCGTCGTTTTACGTTACGGCAGCCGCTCGATCGGGATCAAGATTCCATGGACCCGCGACAAAGACGGAAACGCACCGAAGCCGTACCTGATCGACGATGGCAACAAATACGGCGTCTGTCGTTTGACGGTAAATCATTGGCCGTCGGAGACGCCGATCTCCGGCAAGGACTTGAAAGACGCTCCCGGAATCGCGATTTGGGTGCGGATCGGTTCGCATCTGGACGAAGACAAAAAATTCGACGACTGGAGCCGACAATTCATCGCCGCCAAGGTCGACAAACTCGACGTGCAGGGAGACTCCATTTCGTTGCAGATTTCAGGGACCGCCGGTCCCGTCAACCTTGCGGGAAAAGCGTTATCGAACCAAACGATTTCACCCACCGTCGAACCGAACGGACCGAAAGGAATTCTTGTGCTCGACGGCAAGGATTGGGGGCGTCCGATCCTGGAACGGATTCCGTTTGTCCGCGACTTTTCGAAACGGATGGCGGACCTGAAACCGATCGACCTCGATTCGAAAGGCGTAACATGGGAGGCGGAGTCCGGCTTTACCTTGGACGACGCGCTTGTTGTCGACGACGATACCGCGTCCGGCGGCAAGGCGATCCGTGCCAACGGCGAGTTTTATTGGTCGCTGAACGTCAAGGAATCGGGAACATACTATCTCTGGGCCCGTGTCAAATGCTCCGATCCGGAACACGATTCCGTACGGATCGAATGGAGCGAACAGAGCGGTGATAAACGGCGTTCCAGCGGTGACTGGCATCTGGTGCGCGGCGACTGGCAATGGACGCCGCTCAAGTTGAACAACGAAAAACCGGTCGTTCCGTTGGAACTCGGTGCCGGGCCCTGGCGGTTGATCGTTCGGCCTCGGGAAATGGATGCGCAAATCGACAAGTTCTTCCTGACGACCGATCCGCAGGAAAAACCGCAACCGTAACGGCACAGGGGCTGCCCAACATTCAGGGACCGCAGGTCCCGACTCGTGGGGGAAGGGAACTCGTGGAGAAGGGGCTTTTGTCAGAAAATGCCGCTTTCCATCGGTTGGGATTGGTCGCTTCCGAAGACGCGCATCCGGCGGGGCGTAACGAAAACGGCGTCCCCCGGTTCGAGATTCATCGCACGGCGTTCCTGGTGCGATACCTCCGCGGTGATCGAGTCGTCGGTTTCCGTTTTCAGTTCGACACGAACGTGAGCTCCCGCCGAGTTGATCCGAAGAACGGTCGCCGCGAGACTGCGGGATTTGTCGTCCGGCTCCAATGTGATCTGCAAATCGTGAGGCCGAACGAATACCGACGCCGATTGGTCGCCGATCGGATCGACGACGCTCTGTGAGTCGACTTCGTAACGATATTTGCCGCCGCCGAGATGCAACTCGCCGCTCTCCAAACGGCCGCTGAACTGGTTCACGGAACCGAGGAAGTTCATCACGAACTCCGTTGCCGGAAAATGGCACACCTCGTTCGGCGTCCCGAACTGTTCGATCCGACCGGCGCTCATCACCGCGACGCGGTCGGCGACTTCAAGCGCCTCGTCCTGGTCGTGTGTTACGAAAACGCTCGTCAAATGGATCTCGTCGTGAAGACGCCGCAACCACGAACGGAGTTCGACACGAACCTTGGCGTCCAAGGCTCCGAACGGTTCGTCGAGAAGCAGAACCTGCGGCTCGACGGCCAGCGCCCTCGCCAAGGCGACCCGTTGCCGCTGGCCGCCGGAAAGTTGGTGCGGATATCGGTGCGAAATCGTGTCGAGTTGGATCAGGTGCAGCAATTCCATGACCCGGTTGCGAATTTCCTCGTTCGACGGCCGCCGCTTTTTCGGCCTGACCCGCAAGCCGAAAGCGATATTTTCGAAGACCGTCATGTGACGAAAAAGCGCGTAGTGCTGGAACACGAAGCCGACGCCGCGGTCGCCGATCCGTTGCCGGGCGACATCGGAACCGTGAAACAGGATCGCTCCGCTCCCCTCGTCCGGCGTTTCGAGTCCGGCGATGATCCGAAGCAACGTCGTCTTGCCGGAGCCGGACGGTCCCAACAGCGCAACAAGCTCTCCCGAGTCGATTTTAAGGCTCACGTCGTCGAGCGCCTTGAAATGGCCGAACGATTTCGTGATGTTTTGGACTTCGATACTCATGGGTGGTGGAGGAACTCGCTGAAGCGGCTCAAACGCAAGCGGGGAATTCAGTTTTCGCTCAGTTTTTGGCGGAGGTATTTGGCGCGGACGACGTCACGGTCCGCTTGCGAAAGGGTGCCGCCGTTCAACTTTTGCAGATGCGCCGGTTGAACGTGCAGCAGCAGATTGTTGACGGTCTTCATGTCGACGTCGTCCAAAATGTTCAAGTTGATGCCGAGCCGCAAACTCGATAAATGGTACATCGCCTCGACACTCCCGATCGTCCTCGCCGTTTTGAGCAGTCCGACCGCCCGATTGCAGCGGTCCTGAACGAGGTCGAGCCGTTCCTTGAGCAAAAAGTCGCGGGCCTGCCGTTCATACGAAATGATCTGCGGAATGATGTCGCTCACCTTTTCGATGATTGCTTCCTCGGACTTTCCCAGCGTCGCCTGATTACTGATCTGGTAAAAGTCGCCGAACGATTGCGACCCTTCGCCGTAGAGTCCCCGGACGGCGAGGTTGACTTTTTGGAGCGAGCGAAAAACCTTTTCGATCTCTTTCGAAACGACGAGCGCCGGAAGATGGAGCATCACGCTGACCCGCAAACCGGTCCCGACATTCGTCGGACAGGCGGTCAGGTATCCGAACTTTTCGTCGAAAGCATATTCGAGTCGGCTTTCGAGTTTGTCGTCGACGTCGTTGATCCGGTTCCAAACGAGCATCGGATCGAATCCGCTGACCATGCCGTGAATCCGAAGATGGTCCTCTTCGTTCACCATGACGCAAAATTTTTCGTTCCGATCGATCACGGCGGCACGGGGTCCGTCGATTTCGACCAACTCGCGGCTGATGAGTTGCCGTTCCTGCAAATACTGCCGGTCGAGCAATTCCAGCTCGTCCACGTCGACGAAGTAATACGACTTTGGGTCGAAAACGTCGGGGAGGACTTTTTGCACGGAATCTTTGATCGCCCGCTTGTCCTGTTCGGAGGCCCGCGTCATGAACGGAAATCCGGCGAGATTCCGGGCCAATCGGATTCGGCTCGAAATCACGATGTCGTTTTCCACTCCTTCACCACGGAGCCATTCACTCAATTGCGAGAGCAAGTTGTCGATTTTCATGAGACGGGGGATTCCGTTTCGATTTCTTTGATTTTGTCCCGGAGAATGGAAGCACGTTCATATTCCTCATAAGCGACCGCTTCCTCGAGTTCGCGTCGCAATTTGATCAGGACCGTCCGTTGGCGGCTCGCGTTTCCGAAACGCCTCGGCACTTTCCCGACATGTTCCGACTCGCCGTGAATGTTCACGATCAACGCATCGAGCTGCTTGGCGAAACAGACGTAATCGTTCGGACACCCCAAGCGTCCCCGACTGCGAAATTCATGAAAACTGATACCGCAAATCGGACAGGTCACCTGGTCGAGCTCCCTCAATTCGTCGGCGGCTTTGCTGAGGGACGCATGCTTCGCTTTCCCCTGCGCCAACGTGGAGGCGATGTTACCGACCAAGTCGTTCTGGGCCGACGACGACTCCGAAAGATACGCCCTGGCGTGATCCTCACAGAGATGGTGTTCGTGCGGCTGCGGACCGGTCAGCTCGGTGATGTGACAAGTCGCCGGTTTATCGCATTTTTGACATTTCATGGCGTTTCCCCTTCTACGGAACAGACCGATACGTTGATTCAATTTACACCAAACCCCGGAATTCCGCAAGAGTCACGAAACGATCACGGCCGCCGCGAACGGAGGGTACCCCCGGTGAGACCGGATCGACCCGAAAAACCGGTCATTTCGCTACGCCGCGTTCCCCGCTGCCAGAGACCGACAGCCGGTGTTGAACAATACGTAATTCGGTGTAAAATGAAGCGAAAACGATAGTATTTTTGAGCAGGGGATAGCACTTGACCCGTTTGACTGACTGCTGAGTATGGTCGAAAAGGATGTTCCATGGCACGTGAAGCGATTATCGGTCCGAAAAACCAGTCGAAAAAGGATACGCCCCTTCCGGAAGCCGCTCCGTTTCGGAACGAGCTGACGGCTGAAGAAGATCGCGCGCTCCGGCCGCAACGGATGTCCGAAATGATTGGACAACGAGACGTTTTCGCCCGGCTGGAAATTTCGATCCACGCCGCCAAAAAACGAGGCGAACCGCTCGGACATATCCTGTTCGACGGACCGCCGGGGCTCGGCAAAACGACGTTTGCGACCTGCATTCCGCGTGAACTCGGCGTTCCGGTGCAGATCGGCAACGGAGCGACCCTGAAGGCTCCGAAAGATATCGTCCCCTACCTGACGAACGCCTCGGAAGGGTCCGTCCTGTTTATCGACGAAATCCACCGAATGCAGAAAGCGGTCGAAGAATTCATCTATCCCGCCATGGAAGATTTTCGAATCGACCTGACGCTCGGCGAAGGGGTCAGCGCCCGAACGATGAATTATCAACTGAAACCATTCACGCTGATCGGAGCGACCACTCGAACCGGACTGATCTCCGCGCCGCTGCGGGATCGGTTCCAGATGCGCGAACACCTCGACTTTTACACCGTCGACGAACTCGCCCGAATCGTTCGCCGCAACGCTGACAAATTGCAAGTCGAAATCGTCGACGACGCCGCCTACGAAATCGCGTTCCGCAGCCGGGGAACCCCCCGCTTGGCGAACAATCGGCTCCGTTGGGTCCGCGACTTTGCCGACGCCAAGGCGAACGGCGTCATTACGCTGGAAGTCGCCGCCGCCGCCCTCGAAATGCAAGGGATCGACAAACTCGGACTCGACGCCCAAGACCGGAAATTCCTCGAAACCATTTTGCGGGTCTTTCGCGGCGGGCCGGTCGGCGTCGAGTCGGTCGCCCATACGATGAACGTCGCCGCCGACACCCTGATCGACGAAGTCGAGCCGTTCATGCTCCGAAGCGAATTGGTGATCCGAACCCCTCGAGGGCGACGACTTACCGAAAAAGGGTTCCGACACCTCGGAGCGAACCCCGCCGATTACGAGGAACCGTCGTTGTTTTCATTTATGGAATAAAAATGCATTAAGCCGGAACCGCAGGTCCCGGCTCGTTGAAGGTATACTATGAAAAGATATGTTCGACCGGAAATCGTTGCGATGAAGGGATATGTTCCCGGTGAGCAGCCGCGCGGCAACGGAGCGGTCAAGTTGAACACCAACGAGAATCCGTATCGGGCCTCGGAAAAAGTGTTCGAAGCGATTCGTAAAGCGGCGGACAACGGCTTGTCGCGGTATCCCGATCCGTTCGGCAGAGCGGTTCAGGACGAAGTCGCGAAACTTTACGGCGTTGCACCGGAATCGGTGCTCTGCGGCAACGGAAGCGACGATCTGTTGACGATCCTGACCCGAACATTCGTCGGAAGCGGCGAGCTGATTCGGATGGCAAAGCCGAGTTATATCCTGTACCATTCCCTCGCGGAAATTCAGGGAGCGTTCTGCGAAGAGATTCCGTTCAACAAGGATTGGACGCTACCGCAACGGTTTTCCGAGAACCCGATCGAAGAGATCGGCGACGTTTCCCAAGGAAGCTCGAACAACCTTCGCCTGGCGTTCCTCGCCAATCCGAATTCGCCGTCCGGGACCGTCGTTTCCCAAGCCGATATTAAGAAAATCGTCGAGGAGCTTCCTTGTCCGCTGGTCGTCGACGAAGCGTACGCCGACTTCGCCGACGAAAACTGCATCGATTTGGTGAACGATTATGAAAAGATCATCGTTTGCCGGACGTTGAGCAAATCGTACGCTTTGGCGGGGCTCCGCTTCGGATACCTCGTCGCGTCGCCGAAATTGGTCGAGCAGATGCCCAAAGTCCGCGATACCTATAACTGCGCCACGTTTTCGATCGACGGAGCCGCC
>JAVBPI010000012.1:0-3437 GCA_031549705.1 Thermoguttaceae bacterium | reverse complement strand
GCCGAAGGGGATCTCGCGACCATGTCGAACAACATGATCGTCGCCTTCGCCACGACGGTCGTCGGGGTTCTGATCAGTCTGATTGCTCTTGCGAATCACAGCGCCCGCTCCCGATGGTATCGGGACGATTCCATCCTGTTGACGTTCGTCGCCGAACGGTATCCCGAACTGCCGAAAACGAACGATAAATCCAATGTCGACATTGTTTCCGAAGCCGCATAGGTCTGCGACCACACGTCGCAGCTCGTTTATCATCTTAAAATCATGATCAAATCTTTGAAAAACACCCAAGGCCGAACCGCGTTTTTTGACGACGAGTCTGCCATTCATCCGCTTTCTTCGGTGACGAATCTCGTCGACGCCATGCTTGTCTTCGCGGTAGCGCTGATGGTTTCGCTCGTGACGTATCTGCAAGTTCCTTCACTGCTCCAAAACAAGGACTACACCGTGATCACGAATCCCGGTAAGCCCGACATGGAGATCATCGTCAAGGAAGGCGAGGAAATCAAGCATTACGAAGCGACCGACACGACAGGCGCCGGTCAAGGGGAGTTGCTCGGTCAAGCGTACCGACTTCCCGACGGCCGTGTCGTTTACGTTCCCGCCGAAAAAGCCGCACAAAAATAATGAAGAAATATATCAATATCGTTTTGACCGTCGTTTTTCTCCTCGTCATGGCGTGGGGCGGTTACGCGTTTTATCATCGATTCATGCGACCGATGCGGATCGCCGTCATGGCCGATTTCGACAGCAGTTGGATGGAGTACGTCGAAGCGACCAAGGGAACGAACTTCGCCGTTCATCGTTACACAAAAGACCAGTTGGTGAACGCCCCGTTCGAAAATTACGATTTGATCATGCTCGTCGGCATGGGATGGATTCCGTCCGATCCCGAACTCGAAAACGTTCGAAAGGCAATCAAACACGGAGCTTACGTTCACGTTTCCGCCGCGACACGACAATCGACCGCCGAGTTGAACAACATTCCCGAAGCAGTCGCAAAGAAGTACGGTGAATACACCCGGGCCGGCGGTTCGGAAAATCTCGGCAACGGATTGCGTTATCTCGCACGGGAATTGAAAGGATACAAGACCGATCTGCCGGAGCCGAAACAACGACCCAATCGCGGATTCTTTCATCTCGACGGCAAGCTGTACGAAAAAATTGAGGATTACGATGCGCATTTCGACGCCCTCTATCCGAAAATGTCGAAAGACGCCCCCCGTGTCGTTTTGACCGGAGCGTTCGTCAACGTTTACGACGAACTCGAACGCGGCGCAACGGATATGATTTCTCGCCTCCTTGCCGAAAGGGGTTGCCGGGTCTACGCTATCATGGGAAGCTCGATGGAACGAATCGACGCCTGCAAACCGGACGCAGTGGTCTTCTTTCCGATGGGACGGCTGCTTTCGAACAACGAGGCGATCGATTTCCTGCAGGAACGGAACATTCCCTGTTTCGACGCGATCAATATCATCCAGACGAAAGAGGAATGGATCAATGAACCGACCGGAATGTCGGGCGGGTACATGAGCCAAACCGTCGTCATGCCGGAACTCGACGGAATCATCGAACCGACCGCCGTTGCGGCCCGGGAAACCAACGCTGAAGGGCTTTCTCTCCGTGTTCCGTTGGAAGGCCGCATCGAAATGCTCGTCAAGCGGATCAGCCGTTGGATCGCATTGAAACGGAAATCAAACGCGGAGAAAAAAGTCGTCATCGTGTACTACAAGGCACCGGGACACTCGCCGCTGGGAGCCGCCGGAATGGAAACAATCGACTCGCTCTACAACGTGTTACAAAAGATGAAGGACGAAGGATACGATCTCGGCGGACGGCTTCCCGAGGACTCGAAGAGACTTGCCGATTTGATCCAAAAGGAAGGCCGAACGCTCGGCGGTTGGGCACAGGGCGCGTGGGAAGAACATCTCCAGAACGGCGACCCGGTTCTCGTTCCGGCGGAAGATTATGCTGCGTGGCTTCAAAGCGATCTGCCGGAGGAAAACCGTCGTTCGCTGATCCGCGTTTGGGGAGACGTCCCCGGCAAACAGAATTCCGTGCAAAAAGACGGCAAGCCGTATCTCGTCGTCACGCGGGTCAAGTTGGGGAACGTCGTCATCATGCCGCAGCCCGGCGTTGCCGTTGTTACGGAAAACGCTTCTTTCTCGGCTCCGTCCGCCGCGTCGGTCGGTGCGCCCGGCGCAAACGCAGGCGGTGCTTCGAGTTCGAACATCAAAGTCAAAGAGGGTGAAGGGGTCGAAACGGATGAAATGTCAGCGGTCCACGGAACGGATCAACCGCCGCCCCATAATTATGTCGGGGCTTATCTTTGGGTGCGGCACGGCTTCAAGGCGGACGCTCTCGTTCACTTCGGGACGCATGGTTCGCTCGAATTCACCAAGGGAAAATCCGTTGCGCTGAGCGACACCTGTTGGCCGACGATCCTGATCGGCGACATGCCGCACGTTTATCCGTACATCATCAACAACATCGGCGAAGCGCTCATTGCGAAACGTCGTTCCAGCGCAGTCATCGTGACTCATATGACGCCGCCGTTCGCCAAAGCCGAATCCTACGGCGACCTCGACAAACTTCGGGACAAAATTCGCGATTACAACACCGTCGAGGGAGAAGCCCTGAAAGCGGAAATTCTCAAGTCCGTCACGGAAATCGTTCGCCAAAACGACATGTTCAAGGAAATCGGCTATCAGGAGAATCCGCCTGAGGAAGCGATTTTGAAACCGACCGACATCGAAAAACTGGACGAATATATCGATCACCTGTCCGGCGAGAACATCACCGAGGGCTTGCACGTCATCGGACGTCCCTGGACCGAGGAACAGATTCGAGACACCGTGATCGCAATGCTTGGCGACCAAGCACGGGAGCGTGTCAAGGAAATCCGCAAGTCAGGTAAGGTCGCCGACATGCCTTCCGACGATTCCGAGCTCATGAAATATTTTGTTACTGGCGTCATGAACGGAAAAATCGTTGCGCCGCCCCCCGATCGGGAACAGGAAAAGAAAGACGCTGAATTGCGTGAAATGGAACAGATGTATTCCGCGATGGCTTCCAGCGTTTCGCAACGTCCCGCCACCAAAGCCCAAGACGGAAACTTTTCCACAAGCAAAGGTTTCGACTCGACGACAAAAGGAAATCGCGGCGATATGCCCCCCGGTATGGGAAACGGAATGGGTGACGCCATGCCTCCCGGGATGGGGGGAGGCGGTATGGGCGGAATGGGAATGGGCGGCATGACCGGCGCTCCGTCGAAATGGGGTGACGTGACCGGAGCTCCGAAAAAACGTGCGGAGACAAGCGATCCATTAACCGACATGGTCGACGTCGTGTTGGATTATGCAAACAATCTCGCCGATTCCACGGACGGCGAGTTGAACGGAATTTTGAACGCCTTGGGCGGCGGTTATATTCCTCCC